>JAGODA010000206.1 GCA_017998475.1 Spirochaetota bacterium
GAACAGGATCTTCCCCTCACCGCATACGAGCCTGCCCGGCTCGCAGGCCGCACCTTCCGTCCTTTCCCCGGCCGCAGGAAGATAAATGCTGAAAATCGATCCCTTGCCGGGTGTTGAATCGACATGGATATACCCATCGTGGTTGCGAATGATCGAAAAGGTCGTCGTAAGTCCCAGTCCCGTCCCGTTCGGTTTGGTCGTAAAGTATGGATCGAAGATATGGGGGATATGGCTTTCCGGTATCCCGATCCCTGAATCTTCCACTGTGATGCGTATAAACCTGGATTTCCCGATCGGCGGCGTTTTCACCGTTGCGCCGTCCACGTTCGTTGCCGAAATCCGCAGGACGCCCCCTTTTTGCATTGCCTGACGCGCGTTTATCACAATATTATTCACGACCTGTCCCATCTGGGACTCGTCGAATTCGGCCTGATGGAGATCCTCCCGTATATCGAATTCGGGAACGATGTTCGATCCGCGCAGCGCGAAATTGACGGTATCCCGTATCAGCGGGTCCAGCGAACCTGTCCTTTTTACAGGTTTACCTCCTTTGGACAGGGTGAGGAGCTGCCGCGTCAGTTCACGTGCCTGCTGCGCGGACTTTTCGGCCTCCAGCAGTATTTCGTGGAGCTTTTCCCCCGGCCGCGTATAGAGCCTTCCCAGGTTTATGTTTCCCAGTACCGCCGTCAGTATATTGTTGAAATCATGCGCTATGCCCCCGGCGAGTACGCCGAGCGATTCTATCTGCTGCATCTTCTGGAGCTCCGCCTCGATGCGCTGCTTTTCGGTAATATCCCTGAAAACCAGTACGACCCCGATTATGGCCCCCTCCCTGTCTCTTATCGGCGCTCCGCTGTCGGCGATAACGCGCTCGGTTCCATCGCGCGATATGAGCGCCGTATGGTTAGCGAGTCCGACTATTCCACCGGACTCCAACACCTTTTCCACTGGATTTTCGCAGGGTACCCTTGTCATCTCGTTGATGATGATGAAGATCTCCTGAAGCGGTTTCCCGTAGGCCTCCTCCTGTGTCCAGCCGGTGAGCTCCTCGGCGATCTTGTTGATGAGTACGACCTCTCCGTAAACGTTGGTCGTGATTACGCCGTCGCCGATACTCCTGAGCGTGACGGCGAGCCTTTCGCGCTCCCTGTCGAGGGCCCTTTCGGCCCGCTTCCGGTCGGTGATATCGACCACAGACGTAATGACGCAGGGTTCGCCCCCGAAATCGATTATCTCTGCGGATACGATTCCGTTTCGTATATCGCCGTATTTCGTCCTGAAGTCGAATTCCAGCTTCTTTACAAGCCTGTTGCGTCGCAGCATGGTAAGCATTCTGAGATAGTCCCGGTACCGCGCGAAGACCTGGAGATCCACCGGTGTCCTGCCGATCACCTCCTCGCGCCGGTATCTCGACAACTCCAGAGCGCTCTCGTTGACCTCGATATACGCGCCGTCGCTGAGTCTGCTTATGGTGATGGCCTCCGGACTTGACTGGTAGACCTTTATGAACTTGTTTTCGGATCTGCGCAGTGCCTCCTCGGCCTTTTTCCTGTCAGAGATGTCGATTCCTTCCACGAGAACTACGGATTGCCCGTCCACATCGACCGTTTCCGCCGAGAACAGCCCGGTGTGTCTCTCCCCGCCAACGGCTATGAAGGAAATCTCGTGATTCTCGGAAGCGGCGGAAGAACGTATCATTGTAATGAACGCGTCGCGATCGCGATCGTCGCCGCAGAGTGCCGACTCGGATACGGTAGCGCCCACCAGATCGTCCCGTGTATAGCCGATCGCCGACAGATAGCTCGTATTGATGTCGATTATTCGCTCGTCGGAGCGACGCACCATGACTTTCATGGTGGGCCCCGAATGAAACGCGCTGAAAAACTTCTTCTCCGAGGACTGAAGGGCCTTCTCTATATTCTTTCTTCTGGAAATATCGCGTATAATCGTCGAGTAGTATTCGACGGTTTCACCGTCCTTCCGATGCGCACGGATCACCTGTGATACGGGTATTTCGGCGCCGTCGGCGCCGATAACGGCCGTCTCTCCGCTCCAGCTGCCATGGTGGACGGCGAAGGGGAGCGCCTCATTTCGAAGCAGTTCGCGTATGCGCTCCGGGTATATGCTCCACAACGGGACCGTCTTTATGTCCGTGGCCGGGTCGATGCCGAGCATCTTCCTTCCCGCGTCGTTTATGAACAGGACTTTTCCGTCGCCGGTCGCGACGGATATGAAATCCCTGGCCTCGTTGACGATGTCCCACAGCATCTCGTAGGCGATCGGACCTGTCACGTCTTTTCGATTTTTCATCGGCGGTTTCTTGAATCGTCGTTCACCGGATTATGATAAACCCGGCATTCCGGGGCGGAGAGTCGTTAGCGCGAATCCCGCCCGGGTGCCGGGATACACCCGTACACCGGCGGTTGTATGTACACCGTCCCCTTTAAAATGGCGACGATAATTTTACACTTCGGCGATTTTTTTCGCGTCGTGGATCGTATGCGGCGCACACTGATGATACCACCGATGCCGGGAGGCGGGTTCCGGCGGAATAACGCGTGAATAACGGGTGGTCCGTATCAGGTCAACGGCGCATACCGGCGTGTGGGGCGCCTGGCCGGCGGCTCTTTCGCGCCCGGCGGTCAGGCGGTTTTATTGCTTCTGAGCCATATTTTCATCCGGTCGGCCTCCCTGACAAGTTCATCGCGAAAATCGGGATGCGCGATGTTGATAAGGGCCTCGGCCCTTTGCCAGGTCGATTTGCCCTTCAGCTGAGCCGAACCGTATTCCGTCACCACATAGTGAATTATCGATCGCGGTACCGTAACGATGGAGCCCGGCGTTATCGTCGGCCGGATGCGCGAGGCGAGCGTTCCGTCCTTTTCAGTGCGGGTCGAGCTCAGGCAGATAAGCCCCTTCCCGCCATGTGAACCGAACGCACCGAATATGAAATCGAGCTGGCCGCCGGTTCCCGACTTCTGGGCCGCGCCCGCCGACTCGGAACAGGCCTGCCCGTAGAGATCGACCTCCATGGCGTTGTTTATCGCGATCACCCGGTCGTTCATCGCCATGACGCGGGGATCGTTGATGTAGTTGACCGGATACGAGGCGCAGGTGGGATTGTTGTGCAGGAACTCGTAGACCTTGTTCGTGCCCATGGCGAATGTATAGCTCATTTTATAGGCGTCGAGCGTCTTTCTGGCCCCGGTGATCTTGCGCGAGTTATACAGATCGACATACGAGTCGACCAGCATCTCGGTGTGCACACCGAGGTCTTTCAGGTCGCTCTCGGCTATCATCGCTCCTACCACGTTCGGAAGACCGCCGATACCGAGCTGAAGGCAGCATCCGTCCTCTATCTCGGCGAGGACGTGCTGTGAAATTTTTCTGTCTATTTCGGTCGGCTTCGCCGGAGGAATTTCCATGAGCGGCTTGCCCTCACTCTCGACTATGTAATCGACGCGCGAGATATGCAGCGATTCCTGGTTGCCTCCGAGGCAGTAAGGAATTTTATCGTTCACTTCCACGACGATCTTTTTAGCCTTGGAGATCACCGCCGAGCTCACCGAATTGGCAAGTCCGAAATTGAAGTATCCCCTGCTGTCCATGGCCCCTGCTGAAAGGAAATAAACGTCGACGTCCACGTACTTTTTCACGATCCTCGGTCCCATATGATAGGTGATCGGGATATAGTTGCAGAGGTTCTGGTCGTGGAGGCGACGGGAGAACGTGCCGAAGTGATAATCCTCGAGGATGAAATGCTCGCGCGCCGGATCGGCCTTTATGACTTCCGGAATCCTCATGAAACACGTGCTGCGTACCGTTACCTCGTGCAGGTCGGAAGCGCGCCTGGCGAGCGCCGCGTCGAGCGTTTCGGGAAACAGGACGAACTCGCTGTAATGCACGACATCGCCGGACTTCACCAGCTCCGCGGCCCGCTCGGCCGATATTAGCTTGTTCTTATACAGAGTGCTCTCAAATTCTCCCATGGCAGGCGCTCCTCCGATCCTGATTATGCTCCTTTTTTATTGCTTCGCAGCCATATTTTCATCGCATCCGCCTCGCGAATAAGCTCCTCGCGGAAATCGGGATGGGCGATACCGATAAGCGCCTCGGCCCTCTGCCAGGTCGACTTTCCCTTCAGCTGGGCCGTTCCGTGCTCGGTGACGACATAATGCGTGATCGATCGCGGCACCGTCACGACCGAGCCGGGCGTTATGGCGGGCCGTATGCGCGATTGTTTCCGGCCCTCGGCGTCCGTGTACGTGGAGGCCAGGCAGATCAGGCCCTTCCCGCCTCTCGAACGGAAGGCCCCGAAGATGAAATCAAGCTGGCCGCCGGTTCCCGACTTCTGGGCGGCCCCCACCGATTCCGAGCACACCTGGCCGTACAGGTCCACCTCGAGGGCGTTGTTAATCGCGATCATGTTATCGTTGAGCGCGATCACCCGGGGATCATTGATGTAGTTCACCGGATACGAAGCGCATACCGGGTTGTTGTGCAAAAACGCGTACAGCTTGTTCGTCCCCATCGCGAACGTATAGCACATCTTGTAGGTGTCGATGTTCTTGCGCGCGCCGGTTATCTTACCGGCGTTATACAGGTCCACGCAGGAGTCGACGAGCATCTCGGTATGAATTCCGAGATCCCGGAGGTCACTTTCGGCGATCATGGAGCCCACGACGTTGGGCAGCCCGCCGATACCGAGCTGCAGACAGCACCCGTCCTTGATTTCCTTCATAACGTGCGAGGCGATCTGCCTGTCGGTCTCGGTCGGTTTTGCCGGCGGTATTTCGAGAAGCGGTGTATTCGCGCCTTCGACAATATGGTCGACTCGCGAGATGTGTATTGACTCCTGGTTCCCTCCCAGGCAGTACGGAACGTTCTTGTTCACCTCGACTATTATCTTCTTCGCCTTCTGTAGAACGGCCGCCGTAACGGAGTTGCCGATTCCGAAGTTGAAGAATCCCCGCGGATCCATCGGGCCCGTGACGAGAAAGAACACGTCGATATCGATGTATTTGCGTATCGTACGCGGACCCATGTGGTAGGTCATGGGGATGTAGTTGCAGAGGTTCTGGTCATGCAGGCGGCGCGAGGCCATTCCGAAATGATAGTCGCTCATGATGAAATGCCTGCGCTCCGGGTCGACCTTCACCACCTGCGGAACGCGCGTAAAACAGACGCTGCGTATTTCCACGTTTTCCAGCTCGATGCGCCTTCTGGCGAGCGCGGCGTCAAGCGCCTCCGGAAACAGTATGAATTCGCTGTAATGGACAAGGTCTCCGGACTTAACCATCTGCGCCGCCTGATCGGCGGTGATGAGCTTCTGGCTGTATTGCCAGTTTTCTATGTCGCCCATGAATGCCCCCCGCTTGACATAAACGGGACGCGGCGAATCCGCTGACCGAAGAGCGTCGCCTGAATCCGGCGAAATCCCAGTTACCACGCCGCGTCCTGATTGGTACGTATTTTTATAAACAAAAACTTTGTTTTATTCTAGCGCAAAAACGGGTATCACAAGATATTTTGTGGAGATTTGATTTAATTTTTCCCGGTATCCATGTTTCGGAACGCTCGGAGCGATATAAGGCGCCATCTAGATGTAAGGGTATACCAGCTTACGAAACGTCGGCGCCGGCCGCGCCGCGGGAGGATGCGGCTATCGGGGGGTGATTATTTCGCGCTGTTCCCTTTGGAAGTTTTCGAACCTGTCTTGATTTTTTCTATTATTTCCTTCTTGTAGACGCCTATCTCCATCAGATTCGTTTCCATCTCCTCCAGAATCTCAGCTCGAACTTCGTCGATCCTGGCCATAATCCGTTCTTCCATTTCCCTGAGATGCTTGATAATGATTTCTTCACTCATCTGATCCCTCTCTCACAAG
>JAGODA010000207.1 GCA_017998475.1 Spirochaetota bacterium
TCCTTCGCCCCCGCGACGGGGACTATATCCCCCGTGGCGCCGCCTCCCGCGGTGATAAGATCGGGTTTTGTGTCCAGTACGACCCTCTCCACGCCGTCAATCCGCACCGTTCGGGAGTCTTTCCGGTATTCGATCTCGCCCACGGTGCCCAGGGTTACAGGGTCGTAGGGCCGGAACACGACCAGAAGCATCGCGCCGTCCGATTTTTTCGGGATGGAACAGTCGAGCGCGACGACGGCCTCGTCCACGCCCGTTCGAGCTCCGAACACGGTCTGTACCAGGCCGAACTCCTTCTCTTTCCAGGACGTCGTGATCATTGAGGTCAGCGGATCCCGCTCCTGGGCCACCCCCGCGGACGATTCCTGGGAACGGAAGAGCCCGCGCCCCGTAAGCATCCACATCTCGACGGACCAGGCCGCGTACGTCGGCGAGAGCATACCGGAAGGATCTATCCGGAGCGCGTCGCTCGAGAGCAGGTTCGTAAAATACATCCAGTCCCGGTTTGAGTGATTGGAGAGCTGGGGGGGGAGAATCCCGCTGCCCGACCTCGACGCGCCGTCGGAGAGCCGGTTGACCCAGTACGGCCAGCGGTATGACGGAAATCTCTGAAAGAGAAGATAATTCCTGATTCCGGCTCCTATCCCCGAGGTCATCGAACCGAGCTTTTCGCGATCGATAAACGCGGGAACGTCGCTCACGAAGCCCGTCCCCGCCGGGCTTCTGTGTTTATCTCGCTTCCGGAAGATCCCATGTATGTTCATCTGGATGAACGCCGGATCAGAAATGCCTGAGCGCCTCTTCCTCCGTTTCGTGCACTTCGAACATGTCCATGAGCTCGACGACCTCGAAAATCTTTTTTACCGCGTTGTTCATGTTACAGAGCTTCAGCTTGCGTTTCGATTCCTTGAGCACTCTCATGGTGGAAACGAATATCCTGAGGCCCGAGCTGCTCATGTACTCGACCTGCCCCAGGTTGAGGAGCAGATTGCACTGCGGCTCCTGCTCTATTATCCTGTTGATTTCCTTTTCGACATCGGCAGACACGTGGACATCGAGCTTTCCGTGCAGATATACCACGATGACATTATCGACTTTCCTGGTTTTAAGATCCATGCGCTCCTCCCCGATTTTAACCCGGCCCGCGGCCTATTCCTCGCCCGAACGGGCGGCTTTTCTGGTAATCGCCAGCGCCGCCGCCGTCACCAGAAAGACCGCCAGAAACATGATTCCCAGGGCGACGGCCAGCGTATGCTGGAATGATATCCCGTTCCGTATGAGCACCCACGACGCCATCACCGGAAACAGCACCCCGGTGAAATATACAAGCCCCCTGTATCTGAGCGGATCGAACAGGGGCAGTACCATGGCCGCGCCGGCGGAGAACACCATCGCGGCGAAGCCGCGCGTGACGAAGTACAGCGGGGCCACGAACGCGTCGTATTTGATCTGGTTGAACCAGTCCTCGGCGAGCGGCAGGCCGAAGAGGGTGCCGACCAGAAGCGGAGACATATAAAACAGTATGCCGACGGCTATATACAGGACGCCGCTGACAAGGATGACCACCTGCAGGATGTTCGTGAGCTTCGAACGCATCGACTCTCCCTCCGCCCCTTTTTTACGCGACCACCGCGCCGCGAACGGCCGGGCCACCGTGTACGCTAGAGCCCGTGCTCCTTCAACAATTTATTCGAGAGCTCGTCTGAAAGTTCCAGTATTTTTTTTAAATTGTACACGCTTTCGTCGATCTCGATTACGACGTTTTTCGAGGGGATGCCGCCCGGCCTGCCCTCGGGCAGCACGCGGGCTGAATGGTCCAGAAAGCTGTCGTAGAATTTCAGAACGCGTTTTTCGCGGAAACGGAGCCTGGCGCGGTTGCGGACCGAAACCGATACTATCTCATCCACGTCGGTTCTCAGCAGGTCCTCCGGTCGCGCCTTCCTGGCCGGGAATCCGGAATGGTACCGGTCGCCGGCCATTTCGACCGTCTCGCACACAGGATAGAGCATGAAGGACGCGGCGATGCATCCGGCAAGGCTCCCAGTGCTGAACAACCGGGCCCCTTTGCCGTCCCCGTCCGCCAGCATGACCGCCGGCAGCGTCCTGAACATCTCGATCCTCGAATCACCCGCCAGCTCACGCGCATAGCGCTCCGCCCCGGCGCTCTTTATTACGAAACCGTCCGGGAAGGTGATGTCGATCATCGCGTTGAGACGCTCCTCGGAGAAAAGATCCTCCGCGGCCTCCAGAAACGTATTCTCGTCTTCTTTCAGCGCGAAAAGCGCCGCCGGACCGAAGCTCATGCCGGAAGAATAGAGCACGTCGACCGTTCTGCCGGCGCGCAGGAAGGCCGCCAGGAAGCCGGCGTACGCTACCGAATCGGCAAGCCTCGCCTCGAGCACCATGCCGCGCTTCCGCCCGCGGATGAATTCCATGAATTCCGCCGCGTTCTCACCGTCGACGCGCGAGCGAAGCATTTCGTGCACCGGGGCCTTTTTATCGATCTCCAGGTTTTCGAGGATGATGCCCCCCTCGAACCCGCCGGCCGAGCGCGCGTGGTACGCGCTGAGCGTATACAGAACACGCTGCCCCTCGCGGAGCGATGAGTCAAGAAGCGGGTGGAGGGAACGGCGGTCCCTGGGGCGGGTAACGATCGGGAAGAGCACGTCCGAGAGCTCGAAGACCCGGTCGCGCAGGGCGTCATCGCGCCCGGAGAGATCGATGACGATATAACGGTATTCCCGCGAAAGCGCGAAAAGGATCGGCGAGAGGATATCGGGATTGACCCTCACCTTCGAGCCGAACGCGATGTTCATCAGCGACAGGTTGTCGTCGACGGCCTCTATCCGCTCGTTGATGAAGGAATCGGCGGAAAGGTCTTCCTCGTCCTTCTGCGAAACCGCGGTGGTGATTCTTTTCTCGAAGATATTGAATATGGAATCGCCGGTGTATGACGCGTCCAGCACGATCGTTTTCGCGTCGCGCGCGCAGCAGAGCCCCAGAAACGAGGCCAGAATCGATTTGCCCGCCCCGTCCTTCTGGCTGAAGACCGTGATGACGCGGGCCGCCTTCCCTCCGTACTTCTTTCCGATTGAAGACTGCTCGAAACCCATCGCACCGATCGCGCGAAGGTAGCCGCGCATCGCCTTGTAGGAATTGAGAAAGAAACGATAGACACTTTCGACCTCGATCACGAAGAGGGAGGAGTCCACCAGGGCCCTCACCCGGCCGCGATGGCGGTTCTGGGTAAAGGGGATATCGCCGAAAAACGAGCCGGCCGCCATGCACACGACCTCGCCCCGTCCGGGCGCCTCCATCTCGAAAAGCCCGGCGATAACCAGGCCGAGGGTGTTGTCTTTTCCCGGATCGAAGAACTTGCCGCGCTGTACGTTGACAACGCGTCCCGCGGCGCGAAGACGGCCTATCTCCTCGTCCCGGCAGTGCCGGAAGAGAGGCATGTCGTTCAGGATATGGTCGATGAAGTCCATTCGCCGTTTCGCCTGTCAGGCTTCGGCGGACTTGAGCAGCCGGACGAGCTCGGGCTTGCCCAGAAGCTCGATGGGGCGGGTGCTCGCGAACTCGGCCGCGGCCTGCGAGTAATCTCCGGTGCTGATAACGATGATACGCGTGGCGTTGCGCGGCTTCATGCTCTCGTGGAGTTTTCGAAGGAGCTTGTCGGTGACCGTTTCGGTGGTTCTCAGGATCCGGACGATGCGATTGCTCATACGCGTGTTCCGCCATTTCCCCTCGGTTTCGGTGGCGAGGATCTCGATCTCCGAATCGCTGATTATCTCGATGTCCATTATCGTGAGCCCCAGCGCCTCCGCCATCTTGCGACAGGTGTGCTCGAACTGCGCTAGCCCGGCGATCATGAAGTCCTTTACGCGGTCGTCCTGTCTGAATTCGGAATACGCTCGCAGCTTCTCCTGTACATCGCGGAAATTCTTGTTTACCGACGCGATCTGTTCCCAGTTCGCGATCGCCGACTGGAGATCGCGCACGCTCTCCTGTGAGGAGGCCAGGAAATAGCGAAGGTTGAGCTCGGTATCGCTGCCGCGCTTGGCGAACTTGAGGCCCCTTTCGAATTCGATGATGGCCTTGGGGTACATCTCCTTCTCGTGGTAGCAGGTGCCTTTCGCGAGGAAGCACTTGACCTTTATGTCCTCGCTCCTCTGCGCGGTCTCGAACTCCTTTATGGCCCATTCGTAATCCCCGATCTGGCGAAGCACCAGGCCGAGGAAATAGTGGGCCTTGTAGTTCGCCTGGTCGAGCTTGATGGCCTCGATGAACATCTGCTTGGACTCATTGTAGGAGTTGTTGCGGTAAAGCACCTGCCCCAGGTAGTAGTACGACATGTCATGGCGGTTGTTGTTCGCGATGCTCTTCTTGAAATATATGGCCGCCTTGTCCATGGCGTTGGCGTCGAAAAAGATCATGCCAAGCTGGTAAAAATTCTCGAAATTGACCGGATCTATTTTCGTCAGGATCAGGTATTCTTTTTTGGCGTCCTCCACGGCGCCGCGCTCCCTGAACATCCTTGCGAGCTTCGTGCGCACGTCGACCTCGCTCACCTTGTCGTCGAAACGCCCGATCTTGAGCACTTGGCGGTATTCGAGGATGGCGAACTGTATATTGTTCTCTTTTATGTAGGCCTCGGCGAGCAGGTAGTGCGCGTAGGCGTTACGGTCGTCCTTTTCGAGGATCTCGTTGAGTTTCTTGATGGCCAGCTTTGTCTGCCCCATCTCGATCATTTTCGCGATTTCCTCGATCTTACGGGGGAAAACGTACGTGCTGAAGATGTAGAGGCCGAAAATGCTGAGCATTATGAAGAAGACAAATATTATTACATAGGTCAGTATCATCGTCTGTTTCTATACCCTGGCTGTTTCGGCGGGCGCTCAGGCGTCCCGGCGCTGTTCGCGCAGGAGCCTGTTCTGCTCCTCGAGAGCGCTGATCTTGGCGAAGGCCTCCATCAATTCCGTCCTTCCGAGCTGTGATACGCTCTCCTGCGCCCTGGCCGTTTCGGTCGCGAGCTTGAGCTCACCGCGCGCGTACTCCACTATATTTTCGTACATCGAGATGATCTTCTGGGCGTTGTCGAGCTCCATCTCGTTGAGCTTTAGTACGTTCTCGTATCCGCTCACCATCTTGCGGTAATGCTCGAGCTCGCCCTTCAGCCGTTCGATCTCCTTTTTCAGGCCCGCCACGTCATCGCCCATGGTTCCACCTCGGTGTCCTGTTAATAGGTTTCGGCACGAATCCTTCCATTGTTCATCGTTTTACGTACCGGCGCATCCGCGGCATAGCGCAAAAATTATATTGACAAAAACCGCGCCCCCGCTTCACTATCCTCAACGTTCGGACGGTCCGGACGCACTCCGGGGGCGTAGCTCAGTTGGGAGAGCGCTTGAATGGCATTCAAGAGGTCAGGGGTTCGATTCCCCTCGTCTCCACACCTTCCCGAGTATAATCATTATTTGCCGGAACTGTCAAGATAATTAACGGCGGCCTCCCGGCCGCTCGATCACATGGACCACCAGGCCGCTGCGGAGCTTCGGTTCGAACCAGGTCGACTTCGGCGGCATCAGCCCTCCTTTGTCGGCAACCTCGATAAGCTCCTCTATGGACGTGGGATGCAGTGAAAAGGCCACGGCGAATCCGCCTTCGCGTACCAGCCGTTCGAGCTCACCCGGTCCGCGCAGGCCCCCGACGAAGTCGATCCGCGTGTCCTTTCGCGGGTCCCGTATGCCCAACAGCGGCCCGAGTATGGAATTCTGTAAAACCGAAACATCGAGCCGCGCCACGGTGTCTCCCTCGGGAGTGAAACGCGGAGAGAGAAGCAGCCATCTTCCATCCAGAAACATGCAGAAC
>JAGODA010000208.1 GCA_017998475.1 Spirochaetota bacterium
TCGTGATTTATTATTTTTTCTTATTTATACATTATTAGATTTATTGTTATTTTATATTTTACATTTAACACTATATGTATATATTATAATATAATAAATATATTATCAAATATTGCAAATCACCGGTCTCCGTGTTAGTAGTCAGCCGAACCGCACCCGGAGAACGCGGCATTGCCCGGGAGCCGCGGGCGAAACACGGCATTTGAACTTAAAAACTATTTCAGTCAAGTTATTTTATATAGACGCAGGCACGCTTATCATTCAGCCTTCTCCAGGCGGCGATTGTACAGGCCGAACGCGGGAAAGCCGGGGCGCGGACGGCATCCGGCCTTCGCGGACTTCAGGGGCGTGGAAAATGCGCCTAAACATCCACCTCCGGGGCAATGAAAAAAATCTGGACGTCGCGGGCGGGAATGTGCTAAGTGAAATGAAGAATATCGACGGCGGTCTCCGCCGTACGGGTAACAGGAACGGGGCCGTGAAAACCAAAAGCAGAGGAATGATCGAGGCGGAGATCAGCGAGGCGCTGATCAAGTTCGAAAAGGAATACATGGGACGCGGCCCCATCGAGACACGCACCTATATCATCGAAGACATGGTGATCGTCCGGATGAAGGGGGTACTCACGCGCGCCGAAACCCAGCTGACCAGAAGCGGTGAAGGCCTCGACCTGATCAAGAAGGTTCGCATCAGGCTCATCGAGGAGGCGCGGGACATGCTCGCGGTGATACTCACGGAAATCACCGGCTGCGCGTGCCGCAGCATGCACACGGATATCAGCACCGTTACAGGCGAACGGGTCATAGTATTCACCATGGAGTGCGATCTCGAAGCCAAAATTAAAAATGCTTGACAAAAGTTAGCGGCCAAACCTATGGTTCGCTTCGTTTAAATCGATTGGAAGATTGCGGGAAGGTCCACTACGCCGCTTGAGCGGGCGTTCGGCGCGAATGGCGCTGAAATCCCGGAGAAAGCCGTACATGGGCCGTCGCTCGATAAGCCAGTATCGTTTTGCTCCCTCGCCATGCGGGAGAAAAGCGGTAGTGGCTTTTTTTATTGTCCCGGGATGATTACCGATCGAATAAAGAATCAGGCCCGGCGGGGATTGAGCCCCATCCCCGGATAACCGGCGGATACAATTGATACGGGAGATTGATAATGAGTACACCTTCACGGCAGGCCGCTCTGGCCCTCCTTGTACTGGTATCGCTGGCCTGTTCCACGGCCGGCGCGGGAAGTGCGGCGCACGGACGGGAAAAAACCGGCGAGGAACCCGTCGCCCGCACCATGGAACGGGACGGGGAATCCGCGCGCCCGCTCGCATTCAAGGAAGTCTGGGGATATCTCATGAAGGGAGAGGAGCGGGAACTGAAAGGCACGGAGCCGCTCACCGATATCTGTTATTTCAGCGCTCCCATCACCCCCAAAGGAGTCCTGGGGGCCGTTCCCGCGCCGCCGGTCCCACCCGGCGCTCTGCGCGGGCGAGCGCGGTTGCACATCGTCATTACGGAGCTCTCCAATCCCGCGCTCACCCATTTCTGCCTCAACCCGTCCCTGCCCTATCGCAAAAGGCTCGTCGACGACATCGTGCGCTCCGCGGATCGTTACGACGGGGTGCAGATCGACTTCGAAAGCGTGCCTTCCGACGACGCTAAACATTTCCACGGTTTTCTCGGCGAGCTTAAAAAAGCGCTTCCGGCCTCGAAAACGCTGAGCGTCGCCGTGCCCGTCCGCAGAACAGCCATTGCGGACGCGTACGAGTACCGGGCAATAGCCGGCATCGTCGACAGGGTCATCGTAATGGCGTACGACCAGCACTGGAGCACGAGCCGTCCCGGCCCGGTGGGCTCCGTGGTGTGGCTCAAGGAGATAATTGAGTTCGCGGAGCACCGGATCCCCCGCGGGAAGCTTGTAGTGGGATTGCCTCTGTACGGCCGCGCATGGCAGGACAGGACTCTCGCGCGGGCACTCCGCGCTCATCACATCGACGAACTCATCGAATCGAAAAAGCTGAACCCGTCCTACAACCCCGAGAGAGGCTGCCATTTCGAATACGAGGAGAAGGTAAGGGTAAGCGTTTTCTACGATGACATAGAATCGACGCGGAGGAAACTCCAGCTCTGCCGCGATAAAAACGTCGAGGCCGCCGCCTTCTGGCGGATCGGACAGGAGGCGTCCGGTCTGTGGACGCACATTCAGTGCCCGCACAAACGCGCTTCGTCCGATACGGCCCGATCACAGAACGAAAAGGAGGAACAATTATGAACTCGATACGTTTCAGGATAATAAACAACAAGGTGATCCTGTACACCCGGGGGAAGGTCTGCGAAACCGCTGACGAGCTTTTTTCGAGCGGGCTTTTTCACGAAATACTCGGCCGCTTCCTCGAGATGCTTCGCGAGAAGCGCTCGCCCCTTCTTGACGCCGCCGGCATAAACGGTCTTCCCGCCGGCGAGGTTGTTCCGCTTCTCGGGGAAACGATGCGCCACCTGGCCAAGCTTCCGGCGCCGGTGGTACCGAACGTCGTCAAAGGGGCCGAGATTCTCCTGCGCGATGTTCAGAATTTCAGCAGGCTCATCGAGCAGCTGTATAACTTCTGGCGCTCGCACGACCGCTTCATCGTCTGCGACTCCGAGGGAGACATCCTGGACAAGAGGCCGTACCGCACCTTCAACGACACCGTCGAACGGATGACGCACCTGGTCCGCGGCGCTTACCGGGACATCGACGAAAACCTCACCTGCACTCACCCCAGCATCTACCGCCAGCTCGCGGCGGGCGCGCAGGTAGCCGCCATCTCGCTTCCGCGGCCGCTCGAGCTTCCGGGCGGACTCTACGAGAAGCTTTCGCGCATAAGGGTGATCCGGCAGGTGCTCATCAATCCGCCGCTCATCCTGAACCCGCCCATCAACAAGCGCACCGGGCAGTTCATACGCGTAGAGCGCAACCCCCTTGAGGTAATCGATCCGGTCGACGACGAATGGCTGTGCTATCCGGCAAAGGTGGGGCCGCTCCTGATACTCATCTACTTCCATGCCAGGTTCTTCGAGCTGGGCTTTTCGCTCTGTAATCTCTTCGAAATAGCCTCCGACGAAGATCTTGCGCGAAAGCCCGACGCGCTGTACCTTTTCGGCGTGCCCGGAGACGCCATCGATACGCTGGCGGAGTTCCCCACGGTGTTCCACGAGGACAGGGAGGGCGGCATGCTGGTCGCCGCGGTACCGAATCGTGACGAGTTCGGCTACTTCGGCTATCTGAAGAAGATGGTGTTGACTCTCCACAACATACGGATGATGCAGGCGGGGCGGCTCCCTTTTCACGGCGCGTTCGTCCGTATCGTCATGGACGGAGACTCGCAGAAGAACATCCTGATCATCGGAGATACCGGGGCGGGAAAATCGGAGACCCTCGAGGCCTTCAGGACCATCGGCGGGGACGATATACGCGACATGACCATCATCGCCGACGACATGGGATCGCTGGACATCGACGACAGGGGCGACATCATCGGCTACGGGACGGAGATCGGCGCCTTCCTGCGCCTTGACGACCTGCAGCCGGGGTACGCCTTCGGCCAGATCGACCGCTCCATCATAATGAGCCCCGCGCAGGTCAACGCGCGTATCGTCATCCCCGTCACCACATGCGATATCGTCATGAAAGGGCACCGTGTCGACATGGTGCTCTACGCGAACAACTACGAGCAGGTGGATGACGACCATCCGATCATCGAACGATTTTCCGACGTCGACAGGGCGTTCACCGTATTCCGCGAGGGGATGGTGATGAGCAAGGGGACCACGACCTCAACCGGGATCGTACATTCCTATTTCGCGAACATCTTCGGACCTCCCCAGTACCGCGAGATCCACGACCGTCTGGCCATGGTGTTCTTCAACGCCTTTTTCGGACGCGGAGTGTTCGTCGGCCAGATGCGCACCAGACTGGGGATAAACGGGTTCGAGATGAGGGGACCGGAGGAGGCCGCCCGCGAACTGCTCCGCCTGGTCCGCGGGGGATGCTGATCCGCGCGGCTGGCCGTCAGCCCCGCGGAGCTCTGTCGATTGCGCTTTTAATGAGATAGAGGGCGTTGTGGAGATAGCTCACGCCGCCGATAAACCGTTCCTTGGTCATTCCAACGGGAAGGGAGTCGATGACGTGCTGGACGGCGGCAAGCTCCTCCTCCATCATCCGGTGGCATTCGAGCGCCCGCTGGCGTCCGGTCTCCCTCATCAGGCGTTCTATCCCAGCCTGAAGAGAGGCGGCGTTGCCGAACAGATCCCGTAAGATTGCGCGCGACCCGGGCTCACATCGCCTGACGAGTTTCTCGATGACGCAGATGCGCACCATGCGATACCCCAGGGTGACGTCCTGGCAGTTACGGTTTGAGAAGCAGTCGGGATATCGCTCGAAATAGACGTCCCCCAGGGCGATCATGTCATCCCTGTCGAACGGAAAGTCCCCGTTAAGGGCGGCCACCCTCTGGCGGAACGCTTCGATATCGGCATTTTCCCTGAAGAGGCGCGCGATCATAAGCCCTCCCTTTCCCGCTCAACCAGCCTATCGCATATACGGCGGCCGATCAAGAGAAAAGCGCCGCCGAAATTGTATTGCATTTACGCTTATTATCCTTAAAAAGTGTCATCGGGAGCGACGCGCATGGGATCGCCGACCGACTGAGGGACCCGGCCTTGCCACAGCGCGTTTTTTACCACGAGTAAATTTTCTTTTTACTTTTTTCAACCCGAAAACGTAGTATATATGAGGACGTCAGACAGATGAAACGAACACTTGCAGTACTTTCGTGCCTTTCACTCCTCGCCCACGCCCCGGCGGCATCCGCGCTGACCGGGGACGAGGCCGTGGGGAAATTCCAGGCGCGCATGAACAGCGTCGGCACGATGAGCGGAACCATATCCTGGATGTACCAGAGCGGGCAGGGATACAGCGGCACGTTTAAATACATGGCGCCGGGAAAGATCCTCGTCAAATTCACCAGCCCCTCGGGCCGTATACTCTCGTCCAACGGCAGGAGGCTCTGGGTGTTCGATTCGTCGAGCAACATCTGCGGCGTCCAGGACCTCGCCCGGGGCGGCTCGGGCGGCCTGGCGGGACTTGTGAGCGGATATCTCGCGATACTGACGGCGCAGGGCCCATCCGGATACACGATAAAGCTGAAGAACAGCGAGCGCGCGTACTCGGATGTAACGCTCGTGCTGGACGGCGGTTTCCTCCCCCGTAAAATCGTCCTGCTCAACAAGGCCGGGGACGGAATGTCCATCACGTTTAGCAACGTCCGGACGGGAGAGAGCATGGCCCCAGGCATATTCGATTTTTCAGTGCCGTCAAACGCACAGCTGGTAAAGAACCCGCTCGACGTTAAATAGAAACCGTACCCGACACCGCCCGGTGCGACCCGTAAGTAAAGCGTCCGGGGGGTTCGCGTTTCCGATTTAGCAGATCGCGCCTGTCGAGATATACAGCCAGGCCGGCCCCGCCCGGTTTCCCTCGCGCGGGGCATGTCGAATGGAGCGGGGGAATATCCGCGATGAACAGATGCGCAATGATAAAATCAAAGACGGACGGAAAACCGCCGCGCTCGCCCCGGGCATTCGTCGGAGCGCTGCTCGCGGGAGCCCTGCTGGCCGTGGCGCCGCCCGTCTTCGCTCAACAGGAGCTCTTCTTCACCTACATCGGCGCGACAGCGGGAGGGGGAACGGCATCTATCGATTACAGCGAATGGGTTGTCAACGAGTGCCAGTCGAAAAGCGCTTCGGGCGCATACTTCTCGGGCGGCCTGCTCCTCGACGTAATCGTTCGCGACATCATCGGCGAGTTCACCCTGCAGT
>JAGODA010000209.1 GCA_017998475.1 Spirochaetota bacterium
GTGATATCCGGACCCATAGACTATGTGCGTCAGAATTCCAAGTACCTGTGGATCAAGTGCAACGAGCCTGAAGTGTACAGGAAGACCGCCAGGTTTATGCTGATAACCGGCTGGTTCGTGAAAAAGCTCACCGGCGAGTTCAGGGAATCCCGCGGGATGGTCAACGTCCTCTGGCCCATCGACCTTAAAAAATTCGACTGGTACACGCAAAAGATCATCTACGAGGCCTTCGGCCTTGTGCCGGAACATCTACCTGAACTCTGCGACCAGGACCGGGTGCTGGGGCACATAACGAAATCCGCGTCTCGCGAAACCGGCCTGCCCGAAGGACTGCCCGTGGTGGTCGGCGGGGGCGACAAGCAGTCGGAACTGCTCGGGGCCGGAGGGCTGGATTCCCGGACGGGTGTTATCAGCTTCGGTACCCTCACGACGCTGGACATCATCACCCGAAAATATGTCTCGGACAAACAATGGAGGTTTTTCGCCTGGCCGGGGGCCGTTCCCGGAACGTGGAACATCGAGACCTATATCAACCGCGGGTTCTGGATGGTCACCTGGTTCAAACAGGAATTCGGCCTTCGCGAAGCGATCGAGGCCGAAAAACGCGGTGTCGATCCGGAGACGGTTCTCGATGAGGTGATACGCGCGATCCCCCCGGGCTGCATGGGCCTCATGCTACAGCCCCACTGGGGGGCGCCCGCGAACGATCAATTCGCCAAGGGATCCATCATCGGTTTCGGCGACGTGCACACCCGGGCCCATATTTATCGGGCCATCCTCGAGGGGCTGGGCTTCGAGCTCCGCAGACTGTACGAAATCATACGATCGGAAACGGGGATAACGCTTGAGGAGCTTCGTGTCGGCGGCGGCGGATCGAAGAGCGATGTGGCCGTACAGATCGCCGCGGACATTTTCGATCTTCCGGTATCGCGCATGAACACATCGGAAATCGGTTCGCTGGGCGCCGCGTTGAGCGCCGCCGTGGGAAGCGGAATGTTTTCCTCTTTCGAAGAGGCGGTTTCCTCAATGGTGAGGAAAGTCAGGACATTCACGCCGAACCCCGTCAGTCAACGCATCTATAATGAGCTTTTTCACCGGGTCTATCTGCGGACATATGAAAAACTCGAGCCGCTCTATAAAGACATCGCGTCCATAACCGGATATCCCGCCCCGCGGAATTGACGGGATATCCGGCCGTTCCGGTTCTTCGTCACCCTGTAGGCCCTGCCGGGTTCGCCATATCCTCATGACACGCCACCCTGCCGGAAACCGCTTCGGTTACCCGTCGTCCCGCGCCGGATATACCCCTGTGCCCATTGCGCGGCCGCTCGCGTAAAATGATTGCATTTCCCCGGCCAGCCCTCACAATCCGTGTACTGACATCCGTAACGGAAAACAAGGAGCGCATCGATCCATGAACACTCTTTCTGTCAAGATTACCGACAATCTGCATTACATCGGCGTAAACGACCGCGAGACGCACCTGTTCGAAAACCTTTGGCCCCTCGACAACGGCATCTCGTACAATTCGTACATCCTTACGGGTGAGAAGACAGCCCTGCTCGACACCGTAAAGATTACGAAAGTCGACAGCTTCATGTTCAAGATCCAGAGTATCCTGAAAGGCCGCACACTCGACTACCTGGTCATTCACCACATGGAGCCGGACCATTCGGGCTCCATCCGCGCGGTGCTTGAGCTCCATCCCGGGGTGCAGCTCGTCGGCAATAAAAAGACCGGAGAATTCCTCAAGGCCTTTTACGGCATCGGCGACAGGTTCATCGAGGTGAAGGAGGGCGACAGCCTGGACCTGGGCAACACGAAGCTCGATTTCTACATGACCCCCATGGTGCACTGGCCGGAATCGATGATGAGCTATGAGCGCGCCGGTAAAATACTCTTCTCCCAGGACGCCTTCGGCGGTTTCGGCGCGCTCAACGGGCCCATCTTTGACGACGAGATAAACTGGGACTTCTACGAGTCGGAAACGCGCCGCTATTATTCCAATATCGTCGGCAAGCACAGCCGGCAGGTTCAGACGGCCATCGGCAAGCTCGCGGGCCTGGACATCTCCATGATCTGCCCTGTCCACGGGCCGGTGTGGCGCGGCCGCCCGCAGAAGATCGTCGAGCTCTACGACCGCTGGAGCAGGTTTGACACCGAACCCGGCGTGGTTATCGTATACGGCTCGATGTACGGCAACACGGCGGTGATGGCCGAGGCGACGGCGCGGGTCCTCGCCGAGGAGGGTATCAGCGACATCAAGCTTTACGACGTGTCGAAGACCCATGTCTCATACATCATCAACGAGATCTGGAAGTACCGCGGACTCGTGCTGGGGAGCTGCACCTACAACAACGGCCTCTTTCCGCCCATGAGCCATCTGGTCAACCTGATACGGATGAACAACCTGAAAAACCATGTGCTCGGCATATTCGGCTCGTACAGCTGGAGCGGCGGCGCGGTCAAGGCACTGAAGGAGTTCGCGGAAGCCTCCGAGTTCGATCTCATCGACACCGTGGTCGAGGCGAAGTGCGCGCCGACGGCCGCCGACCTGGACGGCTGCGCGGCGATCGCGCGCGAGCTGGCGCGGCGGCTGAAAAGCGCCTGACGGGCGGGGCCGGGAGAGAGCTCATGCCCAGCAAAGGCGCGCGGACTCCGTACGTTAAAATAGGCGCCTGTTCGTGGAACTACCACTCGTGGATCGGCCTGGTGTACGGCGTTAAGCGCTCCCGCTCAGTCGAATACCTGGCGGAATACGCGCAAAAATACTCGACCGCGGAAGTCGACAGCTGGTTTTACAAGATGCCCTCGCGGTCGGAGGTGAACGCGTATAACGAGGCCGTGCCGCCGGGCTTCTCGTTCACGATAAAGGCGCCCCGCGCGCTCACGCTCGTTCGCGCCCCCGGCGAAGGCGGACGGCCCAATCCCGAATTCCTCTCTCCGGATACCTATGCGGAGTTTCTGGATCGCGTCGCTCCGCTCGTTCCGCGAATCGACGTGGTCATGCTCGAGTTCGAGTACCTCAACAGGCAAAAGATGCCCGGCCGCGAGGCCTTCATGGAGGCGCTCGCCGTGTTCGCCGGGCGCGTGCCGCGCGATATACCGATCGGTATTGAAAGCAGAAACGGCAATTATCTCACCGCGGACTATTTCGAATTCCTTGCCCGGCACGGACTCGTTCACGTACTGTCGGAAAAGCAATACATGCCCTCCATCGCCGGGATCGCCGCGAGCTACGGCCATCTGCTCGCGTCGCCCGTGGTCGTGCGGCTGCTCGGCGGCGACCGCGCATTAATGGAGGAGCGCGCCGGCGGGAAGTGGGACGCGATCGTCGAGCCCCGCGACACGGGCCCGATCGTGTCGCTCATAAAGGGCTTTAACGCCGCGGGGAAGAGCGTCATCGTCAACGTCAACAACCATTACGAGGGTTCGGCTCCGCTCACCATCGCCGCCCTCGAGCGCGATCTGGCCGCGGCTCGATGAGCCGCCGCGCCGGCTTCCTCCACGGGGAAAGGCACGCTATGTAATCTTATTGATTTCAGCCGCGGTCCCGTTTAATGATACGTGTACACACTCGTACGGGAGGAGGGTATGCGAAGAACAACCGGAATCGTCCCGCTCGTGCTCGCGCTTCTGGCGCTCGGCGCGCCGCACTGCGCGAGCTCGACGGTCATCCATTCCAATCCGGAGGGGGCCGATCTGTATATCGACGCCGTACATGTCGGTACAACGCCGTACGCCATGACGGACACCAAGATCGCCTATTCGGTCACACAGATCACCCTCAGGAAGAAGGGTTACCGGAACCTCAACGCGCAGATCACACGGGATGAAAAGATCCATCCGCCGGCGGTAGCGGGGGTGTGCCTTATCGTCCCGTTTTTCTGGCATATGAAGTACCATCCGACGCACACGTTCGAGCTCGAGCCGGAGGGAAGGTGAGGGCTCCTCTGTCCGGACAGATACGAAAGGCGGCACCATACGGCCGCCTTTCGCGTACGCTGGATGTAATTCCGCTCAGGCCTTGGGGTTGGGGCCGAAGCGGTTCTCGCCGGGCTGGCTGTCGCTGACCATAAATACAAGAAGGATGATGCCGCCAATAATCGGGACGAAGGCGATAAGAAGCCACCAGCCGCTGCGGTCGGTGTCGTGGAGCCTTCGGACGGCAACGGCGAGACCGGGGATGAGGACTCCCAGCGTATAAATGATCGCGAGTATGCCCATGGTTCCCAGGAAGCCCTCGACAAGGCCGATGGCGAAGCCGATGATGATGTTGAACAGGAAAAACATCCAGTATTCCTTGCGACGGGCCCTGCCGCTGAACACCGCGTACTTTTTCAATACGTCCAGGTAATAATTCATTCAGTCCTCCGATCTGTGGTGTGTGCGCCGTCCGTGCGGGACGCGCTTCTGTCCGCGGGAGTATGGATCGAATCAGGATGAAACGCAAACACAATTTGCTGGTGACCGACCCCGCCGCCGTAAAGCGCTGGACAAACTCCGGTGCCGGTGCTATCGCGTTCATCGTTCGGACCGTTCATGGCGCGCCTGAGGGGGAAGCGTATGAATCTTACTATCTATCAGGTCGACGCGTTTACCGACCGCCTGTTCGCGGGCAATCCCGCGGCGGTCTGCCCGCTCGCCGACCGCTGGCCGGACGACCGGCTCATGCTGGACATGGCCCGCGAGAACAACCTGTCCGAAACGGCCTTTTACATCCGGCGCGACGACGGGTACCACATCCGTTGGTTCACGCCGGCCGTGGAGGTCGACCTCTGCGGACACGCCACGCTCGCCGCGGCGCACGTGCTCTTCGAGTACGAGGGGCACTCGTCCACGGGAGTGAGCTTCGGTTCGAGGAGCGGCCCGCTCGGAGTGAGGAAGGAGGGGGGCTGGCTCGTGATGGATTTCCCCGTGGATGTAATACGGAAGATCGACACGAGCGGAGAGATCGCCTCCTGCTTCGACATCGCACCCGTCGAGACGTACCGGGGAAAGACCGATTATCTATTGATATTCCGGAGCGAGAACGACATTCTCGCTCTGAAACCGGACCTGGGGAGGATTGCCCGGCTCGACGCGCGGGGCGTCATCGTCTCGGCGCGCGGAAGCGAGTGCGATTTCGTGTCGCGTTTTTTCGCGCCGCGCGCGGGCGTCGACGAGGACCCCGTCACCGGTTCGGCGCACACCACGCTGGTTCCGTACTGGCGCGATATTCTGGGGAAAAGCGAATTTTCGGCCGTTCAGCTTTCGGCCAGAAGGGGCTTCCTGCGCTGCCGCGACCGCGGAGAGCGCACGGAGATCGCCGGGAAGGCGGTGCTCTACATGCGCGGGGAGGTCCGCCTCTGAGCGGGGAGTGTACGGCTATTCCTCAGTGAGCTCTTCGATAATTTCCAGAAGCTTTTCCACGTCGTAGGGCTTCTGGATCGCGTCGCGCATCCCGATTTCCAGCGCGGCCTTCCGTACCTCATTATCGAGCATGCCCGAGCACAGGACCGCCTTTACGCCCGGATCGATCGCCTTGAGCTTCAGGAAGAGATCGAGCCCCGACATCCCGGGCATGGAGAGATCGATAACGACCGCGGTGATGGTTTCCCACCGCGTGGCGAAAATTTCGAGCGCGCTTTCGGCGCTTTCCGCCGTGAGGACGTCCCATCCCCGGCTTTCCAGAATTCCGCTCGAGACTTTCAGTATGAATTTTTCGTCGTCGATGACGAGTATCCTGCCCGACCTCTCAGGGCCGCCCGCACGCTTCTCGGCACGTCCCGCGATGACCGCCCCCGGAGCGGCCG
>JAGODA010000210.1 GCA_017998475.1 Spirochaetota bacterium
AGGGGCTTCTCGCAGACGATCACCCGGGCTCCGCGTTCGGCGGCGCGGATGCCGATCTCCGCGCGAGATTCCGTCCAGGTGCTGATGATGACGAGCTCGGGACGGACCGAATCGAAGAGCGCGCGATGGGAGGCAAAGGCGTTTTCACGGCGTATGCCGGCCGCCCGTATGAAGCCTTCCAGCCTTACGGGGTCGATGTCGCACGCGTGGGTAATGCGCAGGCCGGCGGAGGAGGCTCCGCCGAAATGGGTGCAGGGTTTATAGCGAAGCGGGTCGGACTCCAGCAGGAATCCGATCCTTCCGCAACCGATGAGCGCGATGCGCGGTCGTTTCATGAGTGGCCGCGCGGCGCTCAGAGGATGGGCAGGTACTCGTTGATTTCGTAATCGGTGATGTGCGAATTGAAACGGTCGAGCTCGAGCATCTTGTTTTCGATGAAGTTGTCGACGAGCCGGTCCCCGAGGGCGTCCCGCATAAGCGCGCTTTTCCCGAGATCGATGAGCGCCTCTCCGAGCTGGGTGGGCAGGGGATCGAGACCCATCTTCTGGAAATCGGCCCTGGAGGTCACGCTCCGGGTTGAGTCCAGCGGCGGAGGAAGTTCGTAGCGCTCCCGGATGCCCTTCAGGCCGCTCGCCAGCACCGCCGCGAAAACAAGATAGGGATTACACGCGGGGTCGGGATTTCGAAGCTCCACGCGCATGGTGCGCGGCTTGTCGGGGTTGCATTCGGGCACCCGGATGAGCGAGGTGTCGCAGCGCGTGCTCCAGGAGATGTGCGTGGGCGCCTCGAAGCCGTGCAGAAGGCGCTTGTAGGAATTGATCCACTGGTTGGTGACGGCGAAAAATTCCCTCGAGTGCCGCAGCAGGCCGGCGATATAGTATCTGCCCTCCCTGGAGAGGTGCGATTCGTCGTCGGCGTCGAAGAAGATGTTCTCCTCGTCGCGGAAGAGCGACTGGTGGACGTGCATGCCGGAGCCGTTCTGGCCCGCCATGGGCTTGGGCATGAAGGAGGCGTAAATACCGTTTGACTGTCCGATCTCCTTGGCGATGAGCCTGAAGGTCATGATGTTATCGGCCATGGTAAGGGCGTCCTCGTGCCTGAGGTCGATCTCGTGCTGGCTGTAGGCCCCCTCGTGATGCGAGGAGATGACGCCGATACCCATCTTTTCGAGGGTGAGCACGGTCTGCCGTCGGTAGTCGGTGGCCACATCGAGCGGCGTAAGGTCGTAATAACCGCCGCGGTCGAGAATTTCCGGGGAGGATGAGTTTTTGAAGAAGAAGAACTCAATTTCCGGACCGGTATAGAACGAATACCCCTCGTCGGAGGCCCTGCGGAGCATCCTCTTGAGAACGTATCGCGAATCTCCGTCGTAGGGCGTCATGTCGTTGCGGTAAATATCGCAGAACATGCGGGCCACCGAATCCTCCTTCGGCCGCCAGGGCAGCACCTGGAAGGTCGAGGTGTCGGGAAGCGCGATCATCTCGGACTCGTCGCGGCGGATAAATCCCTGCAGCGTCGAGCCGTCGAAGCGCACACCCTCGATGAGAGCGTCCTCGAGCTCGTCGATGGTTATGGCGAAGCTCTTGAGAAAACCCAGGATGTCCGTAAACCACAAACGGATGAATTTCACCCTGTTTTCGCTTGCGAGCTTCAGTATGTATTCCTTGTCCTTGTCCATCTAGCGTATTCCGTTTCTCCTGATGCCGTGGATCACGGCGGCCTTCACCACGGCGGAATGATACTCCTGCGGAGAAATCATCCCGCTCTCCATCTCCTCGTACAGCAGGCGCAGAAGAATGTAGAACATAACCCACCTCCTGTTTGTGCCTTCGATATATGTATCGGCACGCCGGGAGATGGTTTATTAGTTCCCTGGACGGCGGGTCTGGCGCCGGGGACGATTGTCCGATCCGTATCCTACAGAAAAGACACCCCTGAAGTAGGATGTAAACTACTTTTTTGAAGCGATACGGGGAGAGTCCGCTCGGGTCGGAAATCAGAAGCTCAGATAGATGAGGATGATGAATATCACCAGAAGCAGCGCGAAAAGACCCATGATGACGTAGGTCATCTGGGACATGCCGCTCTCGGGCCTGGCCGTTTTTGCCTGATCCTTGAAGGGATTTCCGGCGGGGATGGTTTTCTTGCTGATGGGTCCGTCCACCCTGGGGTCGTACATCCGGAGCTTGACCTGCCGTTCGTCCTCGACGATCTTTCCGTATATGCCGGGCGCTATCTGGGAGAGTATCTCGATCGGATCGTTCTTGCTGCTCGCCTTGATATCGATCACTTCGCAGGGAACCGGCCGGATGTGGTCCTCGACCCTCAGGTTCAGTATTTCGATAAAGTATTTCTCACGCTCGGAGTTGGCGACGATCTTCGCCATAATACGGTCCCCGATTTTAAGCTCGTACAGGGGTTTGCCCTTAACCGGGGCAAGGATCGGCTGCAGCGGAAGGATGACCGCGCCCTCCTCGACATTATACCCCTTCTTTGCCGTCTGGGCGGCGGGGGTATCAACGGCCTTCTGCCTGCTTTCGCGTGCCGCCTTGAACTCCTCCGCGGTTATTTCCTGTATGCCGATTTCGAGTATCAGGTTTTTGTCGTGAACGATGCGGTAGAGGATGTCCGAGATGAATATTTCCACCCGGTCGTAATCGTACCCGGACGCGGATTCGTAGAGCTGTGAATTGAGGTTTGGCTGCGCGGCGACCGCCTTGAACTGGTCCATCAGCGATGAGCTCATGCTGGAGTTGAAGTTCCCCTTCCACTTGAGCTCCATGATGTTTTCCTCGTAACGCTCCCAGCCGACGTGCGGCTCGAGCTCGAAGACGTTGGAGAAGGTGGAGACGATGATGTTCTGGTTTTCGATGGCCCCCTCGGAGTCGAATACGACGAACAGTATTCCATAGAGGTTGAGGGATTGCGATTTGAACCGGCCTTTGATGATGAGGTAATTGCCGCCTTCGAGGAATTCACCCTGGGTTCTGTCTTCAGCCATTTCCCTGTTCCACACGCGTTAAAGTGAATTGGAAACCGGCGATACCGCTGATCCGGGTCCCTGGGATGTCATTATTCTCCGGGCGGCGTTCGGCGTCATTGCTTGAACGTGCAATCCTGTATGTACTGTATGGATTTCCGGAAACTCAAACCGCGCCGCAGTCTACGCATTAATTGCATCTCTGTCAATATAAAATTATTTTATTTTTGGTCCGCCAACGCGGGCTGTTTCGAATTCGGGGCAAAAGCGCCTTAGTCGCGATGAGTACGGCGGCGTGGCGGCCCGAAGGGCTGGCAGGTCCAGGCCGGGCGACTGTTACGATCGTCGCCTGGCCTGTTTGCCGTGATTATTCCCAGAGTATAATTCTCACTCCCGGGAAACACCGTGGTCTCCCGGATCCCTGTCCCGGTCTGACTGCGCGGTCCTGGGCGAGCGCGCGAAAATCCTGCCGTCAATACACAAAAATATATGGAAATAATCCGCGGCGTTTGAGCATCTTTGAACCATGGCTCGGAGGACGCGCCTCCGGAGTGAATCATGTGCGACCGGTGTCGCGTAGCTTGAACGAGAGGTGAAACGGTATGACCGGCAGGGTATTCGTCGATATCGATACTCAGTTCGACTTTATGGATCCGCGGGGCAAACTTTATGTTGCCGGCGCCGAGACCCTCGAGCCGAACCTCCGGAAGCTGACGCGGTGCGCGATTGAAAACGCCATACCGCTCGTAGCGACGCTGGACACCCATGTCCCCGGGGATCCGGAGTTCGAGCGGTTCCCGCCGCATTGCGTTCGGGGCACGGCGGGCTTCGAGAAGGTACCCGCCACGATGGTGGAGGGGATGCGGCTTCTGCATTACGAGGACCATCCGCTCGTACTCGATCTGAATCCCGAATTCCCGGGTTTCATGAAGCCCGGATTCAGTGCCTTTACCAATCCTCTGTTCGGGCTTTACATGGAGCGCTTCCGCGCCGCCGAGGTTGTCGTGTACGGAGTGGCGACGGATTATTGCGTCAGGACGACCTCGCTGGGGCTCGCGAAGGCCGGTTTTTCGGTGGCCGTGGTCGAGGACGCGGTAAAACCAGTGGCCGAGGCGGGCGGCCGGGCGGCGCTCGACGAGTTCGCCTCCGCGGGGATTCGCCTGCTCCGTACCGATGAGGTCGCACGATGAGCGTGCCCGCCCTCCTCACCGACCTCTACGAGCTTACCATGATGGAGGGGTATTTTCGAAACGGGCTTATCGGGCAAAGGGCCGTTTTCGACGTGTTCTTCCGGTACAATCCCTTCGGGGGAGGGTATTCGGTGTTCGCCGGAATCGAACAGGCGGCGGAGTACCTCACGGGCGTTTCTTTCGGGGAGGAAGAAATCGGCTATCTCGAGAGCCTTGGTCTCTTTTCACCCGGCTTTCTCGATCATCTGGCGTCCTTCCGATTTACGGGGAGCCTGTACGCCTTCGAGGAGGGAAGCGTCGTCTTTCCCGAGGAGCCCATCGCCCGCATCGAGGCCCCGCTGGGGGAGGCGCAGCTCGTCGAGTCGGTGTTGTTGAACATCCTGAACTTTCAGACGCTTATAGCGACGAAGGCCGCGAGGATCTGCCAGGCGGCGGGCGGGAGGCCGGTCGTGGAATTCGGACTTCGCAGGGCCCAGGGCTGCGACGGTGCCCTCTCCGCGAGCAGGGCGGCGTATATAGGGGGCTGCGAGGGAACATCGAACGTGCTGGCCGGCGCGCGATACGGAATTCCGGTAAGGGGCACCCACGCTCACAGCTGGGTGATGGCCTTCGACGACGAGCTTTCGTCGTTTCGCGCGTACGCCGACACCTATCCCGACGGCGCCATTCTGCTGGTCGATACCTACGACAGCCGTACCGGCGGCATTCCCAACGCCATACGCGTGGCCCGCGAGCTCGAGGTTCGCGGTCATCGCCTCGCGGGTATCCGGCTGGACTCCGGGGACCCTCTTTCATTGTGCCGCCTGGCGCGGAATATGCTCGACGAAGCGGGGCTCGATTACGTGAAGATCGTCCTTTCGAACGATCTGGACGAGTACGTCATACGGGATCTCGTGAAGTACGGTGTCCCGGCCGACGTTTTCGGCGTGGGGACGAGGCTGGTCACCGGGCACGGCGAGGCGGCGCTTTCGGGCGTGTACAAGATGGCCGCGCTCGAAAAGGACGGCTCGCTCGTACCCAGGCTCAAGATCTCGGACGATCTTCCCAAGGGGAGCCTTCCCGGCAGGAAAGAGGTCGAGCGCTGGTACGGGGACGATGGACGGATGCTCTGCGATGTCATCCATTTCGGCGAGCGGGGAGACGGCGACCCCCTCGACATTCATGGCGAGGCGACCGCTGTAGGCCGCCCGCACAGGGCCGAGAAGAGGCTGCGTGCTGTCGTAGTGAACGGCGGATACGCCGCGGCGCTTCCGTCCATAGAGGAGTGCCGGTCGCGATGCCTGGCTGAACTTGAATCTCTTCCGGAGGGTCTCAGGCGGCTCGATTCTCCAGGGGAATATCCCGTGCTGCTCGATCCGGCGCTCTACGAGCGGCGGCGTCGAATGATCGCCGACATCCGGGGAGACGCGAACGGGGCATAGCCGGATTCGACTTCCGGGCGGATGACGGAATCGGCCGGTCGGGGCCGCATGCTGGTTGACTTTTCACACGCGGCGGTCCATTATCCGTATACGGGAAGTAAAAATGAACTGTTGGACGTCCGGTTTTCGGCCGAAAATAACAGGGAATATAATCGCAGCTTCGGGCCGCTGACTCGGGGGGGCAGGTATGGAAG
>JAGODA010000211.1 GCA_017998475.1 Spirochaetota bacterium
ACTGCTCGTTCACAGGATACAGCCGGACCGGCCGCTACGCCGAGCGCGCGTGCAACGAAATCAACTATCTCGCGCTCTCCGGCATCGACTCGTACTCCGGCCGCGAGGTAACGGGCCCGGCGCTTTCCGGCATACAGATCGCCGACGTCTGCGCCGGGGGAAAGAACCTCGCGATCGCCGTGATGGCCGCCTACATCCGAAGGCTGGCGGGCGGCGGGGGCGCGTTCATCGACCTTTCCATCACCGACAGCACCTTCGCCCTGTCGGCATTCCAGGCTGCGGGTTTTCTCGCCGGCGGCGGCGAGCCCGCGCGCGAGGGCGAGATCCTCAACGGCGGCGCGGTGTACGACTACTACCGGACTTCCGACGGGCGGCACCTCTCCGTGGGCTCCCTCGAGCCCAAGTTCGCCGAGGCCTTCTACCGGGCCGTCGGGATGGATGAAATGGTCTCTCCCGGCCTCCTGTCTCGCGAGGAGCTCGCCGCCTCAAAGCGCCGGGTTGCGGATATCATCGCATCCCGCACGCTCGAGCACTGGCGGGGCGTGTTCGCGGGCATAGACGCCTGCGTGGAGCCGGTCCTCACCCTGGCCGAGGCCGTCGAGTCGCCGCCTCTCGCCGACCGGAGCATGGTTACGGAGGTGCGCAATCACGCCGGAAGGACTCTCCGCCAGGTCGCGAGTCCCGTACGCGTGGGCGGGGAGCACACGGCGCGTGACGCGGGAACGCCGCTCGGGCACCACAACACGGCCATTCTCGCTTCGCTGGGCTACTCGCCGGACGAGATCGAGGAATTCAGAAAGAACGGCGTGATCAACTGATGGGCAAAAGCTATTTCATAGAGACCTTCGGCTGCCAGATGAACAAGGGCGATTCCGACCTCATGGCCCACTCGCTCGAAACAGCCGGCTACAGGCGCGCTGCGGACGAGGACGCGGCCGACGTTATCGTCTTCAACACCTGCTCTGTCCGAAGCCACGCGGAGGAACGCGCCCTGGCCCGCATGCGCTCGGCCCGCCACAACCGCGGGGCGCTCCTCGTCGTAACCGGCTGCATGGCGCAGCGCCTCGGCGAAACGCTCCTTGCCGACGGCACGGCCGACCTTGTGGTGGGCCCGTACCAGTCGCCGCGCCTGGGCGAGCTCCTCGCCGGGCACGCGCGCGAGGGCGAGGCGCGCGCCTTTCTCTCGCAGGACCGCCGGGACTTCGCCGCGCGGATCGACGCGGCCGCGGCCGGCAGGCGCGACGAGCTCCCCTTTCACAAATGGGTCACCATCACGCACGGCTGCGAAAACTACTGCTCGTACTGCATCGTGCCCTACGTCCGGGGCAGGCTCATTTCCTTCCCCTCGGACGCCATCGTGCGCCACGTCGAGCGCTGCGTCGAGGGAGGCGCGACCGAGATAACCCTCCTGGGGCAGAACGTCAACCAGTACGGCATGGACAGCGGCGATATCCCCTTCCACCGCCTGCTCGCGCGGGTGGCGGAGGTGCGGGGCCTTCTGCGCGTGAACTTCCTCACCTCGCACCCCATGGATTTCCACGACGACATCGTGCGCGTCATCGCCGACCACGACACCGTCTCGCGCTCGGTCCATCTGCCGTTGCAGAGCGGCTCCGACAGGGTGCTCGCGCTTATGAACCGAAAATACACGCTGGCGCGCTACGCCGCGATCATCGAACACCTTGACAGAACGCTCCCCGACCATGCCGTTTCGACCGATCTCATCGTCGGTTTTCCCGGCGAGACCGAAGAGGACTACGAGCTCACGCTTCAGGCGGTCCGGCGCTTCCGCTTCGACGAGGCCTTCATGTACGCCTACTCCCCGCGCGAGGGGACGCCGTCCTTCACCATGAAGGAAGAGATCGACCGCGCGCGCAAGCTCGAGCGTTTGCGGACGCTCATCGACACGCAGCGGGCCATATCGCGCGAGAAGCTCCTGGCGCGCATAGACCGGGCCGAGGAGATCATCGTCGAGGGGCGGAGCAGAAAATCCCCCGACGAATACCGCGGCAGGACCTATCTCAACCATCCCGCCGTACTGCCGGGCGGACCGGCCGATGTGGGACGCAAGGTGCGCGTGATCATTAAAAACGTGCGCGGCTCGACGCTCTACGGGGAGCGCAGTGCCTAGAACCGCCCTCGCCCTCGCCCTTGTCGCCGCGCTCTGCGCGCGCGCCGATGCCGCCGCGCCCTCCGAAAAGGACTATCTTACGAGGATACGCGCCCATGCCGGGCGGGGCGAAGCGGAGAAGCTTCGCTCCCTCGCCGCTGAATTCTATCGGGAGTATCCGAAGAGCGATTCCGTCGCCGATGTCCGGCTGTACGTGGCCGACGCCGAGGAGGCGCCCGAGGAAGCCATACGGCAGTACCGCATTCTGCTGGAAAAGTACCGCTATTTCAAGCACAGGGACCGCGCGGCGCTCGGCATCTGCCAGACACTGTACCTCCTCGCGCGCTGGAGCGATCTTGAGACGGAGAGCGCCAGGGCCGCCGGGCTCTTCCCGAAGAGCGAGCACGCCGCGCGCTTCCATCTGTACCGCGCCAAGGCGCTCATTCACCTCGAGCGCTACGACGAGGCGCGCGCGGCATGCCGCCGCGCGGCCGAGCTCAACCGCGAGTACGACGAACTGGCGGGCACGCTCCTCGTGCTGGCGTACGTTGAGAGAAAAACGACCGGCTACTCGCGCGCCTACCTCTTTTCACTCAGAGAGCTCATAACGGGATTTCCCGACGCTCCCTCGGCGCCCGGCGCGCTGTACCTTCTGGGGCGCTTCTACGAGAACAGGGGCGATTACAGCCGGGCCTACAGCGCGTACGCCGATCTCATGAAACGATATCCGCGCGCCGTGGAAAGCGGCTTCGCAGCCGGAAGGATGGAAGAGGTGAAGACGCACAATCCCGCGCCGGCGCCCTATCTCCCCGAAGAGGCCGCTCTGCGGCAGGTCGATCCGCTCGACCTGCGCCCCGAAATGGAACAGGGCTCCGTCGACGAGGAGGCCGACGTGGCCTACGCCGTGGCGCTGGGGCCCTTCTCCTCGAAGGCCGAGGCCGAGCGCGTGCGGCGGATCATATCCGGCGAATTCGCGCCCATACAGTCGGTCGCGGTGGCCGGCCGCCATCTCGTCTACGTGGGCCGCGCGCGCGACACCGACGCGGCGGTCGCGCTCAAAATCCGGCTCGCCGAGGAGTTCGCGATGAACGGCACCATCGTGAGGATACGCAGGGACGAAAACCGACGGTACATCTACGGAGACTGAGAATGGACGCGAAGCTCACCCCCATGCTGAAACAGTACCTCGAGATAAAAAAGAAATATCCCGGAGAGATCCTCTTCTTTCGCATGGGCGATTTTTACGAGATGTTTTTCGACGACGCGCACACCGCATCGAAGGTGCTCAACATTGCGCTCACCTCGCGCCAGAACGACGTTCCCATGTGCGGCGTACCCCATCATGCCGCCGAGAGCTACATCGCCCGCCTCATAAAAGCGGGGCACCGCGTGGCGATCTGCGAGCAGATGGAGGCGGTCCCCTCGTCGGGAACGGTGGTGCGCCGGGAGGTTACGCGCGTCATCACGCCCGGCACACTGGTGGAGCAGAACCTGCTGCAGTCGGACCACAACAACTTTTTGGCCTCGGTCGTCGAGGGGCCCGAACGGGTCGCCTTCGCCTTCGTCGACATTTCGACAGGGGACTTTTATCTCTCGTCCATGGCGCGCTCCGCCGACATGTATCGCGGGGAGCTCGCGCGCTTCTCGCCGCGCGAGGCCATCTACCACGGTCTGGACGGCGCCGGAGACGCGGTGCTCGGCCACCTTAAAGCCCAGGGCATACCGGTCAACAGGATAAACGAGTGGCTGTACGACACCGAGTACCTGTCCGCGGCCATCGCGGAGTCCTTCCGCCTTGCCGGTATAAAGGGCCTCGGCATAGAGGACCCCATCGAGATACTGGCGGCCGGCTCCATACTCGAATACCTGAAAGACACCCATAAAAAGGCCTTCGAGCACCTGAAGCCCCCCAGGCGGATCGTATCGTCGGACTACATGGCGCTCGACGAGGCGACCATCGCCAACCTCGAGCTTGTGCGAAACGCCCAGGACGGCGGCCGCGAGCGCACCCTCTACTCGGTGCTTAACCGGACCAAAACGGCCATGGGCCGCCGCCTGCTCGAGCGGAACCTGCTCCAGCCGCTCCTGCGCGTCGACGGGATCGAAAAACGCCTGGACACGGTGCGCCTGTTCCACGAATCGGCCGATCTCACGGCCGACGTCCAGGGCCGGCTGGACGGGGTCTACGACATCGAGCGGCTCATCGCGCGCTTCGTCATAGGACGCTGTACGCCGCGCGACTACCTGGCCCTGGCCTCGTCCATCGGCGCGGCCTCCGAGGTCGCGCGGCTGCTCGAGGGGGTTCCCCACGAGCTCGGCGGCCGGATCGCCTCCGCCGCCGGCGAGTGCCGGCCGCTCGCCGCCCTCATCGGCGAGGTGATCGACGACGAACCCGCCCTCTCTCCCGAACAGGGCCGCGTGGTGCGGCCCGGCCGGAGCGCCGAGCTCGACCGCCTCTACGAGCTTAAGAAGGACTCCAGGAACTGGATCGTCGAATACCAGGAGGAGGAAAAACAGCGCCTCGGCATCCCCACGCTCAAGGTCAAATACAACAGGGTGCTGGGATATTACATCGAGGTGAGCAAGGGCCAGTCGTCGAAGGTCCCCGCCGACTATTTCCGCAAGCAGACCCTGGTGGGCGCCGAGCGCTATACGACCGAGCGCCTGCAGGCCTTCGAGTCGGACATCCTGGGCGCGTCTCAGAAAATCGTCGCCATGGAGACGGCGGAGCTCGCCTCGCTCCACGGCGAGGTGCTCGCGCTGAGGGCGCCGCTCCAGAACCTGGCGGAAACACTCGGGGAGATCGATTTCCACTGCTCGCTCGCCGTCGCCGCGCTCGAAAACAGGTTCGTGCGCCCGTCCTTCAACGACGCGGGGGTGATGAACATCTCCGGCGGCCGGCACCCCATAGTCGAGAAATATTACACGAAAGAGGTCTTCATCCCCAACGACGTTCGCATGGACGATTCGGGCGACTTCATCAAGATCATCACCGGCCCCAACATGTCGGGCAAGTCGACCTATATACGAATGGCGGCGGTCATACAGCTCATGGCGCAGGCGGGCTCGTACGTTCCCGCCGCGTCGGCGGACCTCCCCGTGGCGGACCGCATCTTCACGCGCATAGGCGCCTCCGACAACATCTCGCGCGGGGAGTCCACCTTCCTGGTCGAGATGAACGAGACCGCCCTCATCCTCAACAACGCCACGCCGAAAAGCCTCATCGTGATGGACGAGGTGGGCCGCGGGACAAGCACCTTCGACGGCCTGTCCATCGCCTGGGCCGTGGTGGAGTACATACTGCGCTACATCCGCGCCAAGACGCTCTTCGCCACGCACTACCACGAGCTTACCCGTCTGGGCGGGCGGCAGGGGGTCGTCAACTACACGGTGCTGGTAAAGGAGCACATGGGCGGGGTCGACTTCCTGCACCGGGTGGTTCCCGGCGCCGCGGACAAGTCATACGGCATACACGTGGCGCGCCTCGCGGGCATCCCGCGCGAGATCACCGCGCGCGCCCAGAAGATACTGGAGCGCATGGAAAAGACCAACCGCGCCGGAAACGCCCCCGGAGCCGAAGGAGAGAGCGACACGAACGAACAGCTCGAGATGTTCAACGCCGCCAATCACCGACTGGTGCAGGCGATCCGCTCGATCGACATC
>JAGODA010000212.1 GCA_017998475.1 Spirochaetota bacterium
CACTATCTCCCCGAACTCACGCTCCGTCATTTACTTTCACCCCGCCCGGTCCCGATGCCTGTTTTCAATTATATCAGTATACCACCTGCCATTGAAGAAGGCAAGCCGCCGCGGGACACGCTTCCCCGCGGCGGAATCGTCAAAGCACCTACTTCATCCTGCCGTCATAGGGACAGTCGGCCCTCATGCCCATACCGCGTTTTTCCGAGCGGAGCTTCGTCTTCTGCTCCTTCGTCAGCACCTTCTCGATGTCAAGGCTGTGCTGGATGCGAAGCACCCTGGTTTCCACCTGCAGATCGGAGATGTCCTTGATCACCGCGCGCGCGGCCTTTATGTCGACCTCGTCTTCCAGCAGGAGCTTCCTGAGCTGGACGTGCTTCGGCGCCAACTTCTCCTTGTAGTCGAGGAATTTCTTCTTGTACTCCTGGTTGATGGCGGCGATTTTATTCACCTGGTCGTCGCTGAGCCCCAGCGTTGTCTTCATGCGCGCGGGGTCGCCGTAAAAGGGCCCGCAGCCGTCGATCATCGCGCCGTCGCCGTGCATACCTTTATGGTATCTGTCGCCGCGTCCCGCGCGGTCACCCTTCTGAGCGTACAGGGCCTGTCCGCCCGCCAGAACGAGCGCAAGCGCCATGGCCGTTACGAATTTTCCTGTCTTCATGTTGAACGTCCTCCTTGCCTGATATGCCACTTAGACCCGCACTTTAACGCGATGGTTCCATCCTCCCCAATTTTCCTTGACTTTTGTACCGCCGTCGGTACACCGGGGTATCCCGAACGGCCCGGTGTGGGGCGAGCGGGAAACCTCGCATACAACGGTTGCCCTATGGAACAGAAACTCGAAGCGATCCGTGCCGCCGCGACGCAGCAGATAACCGCGGTCCAGTCCATCGACGAACTCGAAGCCATCCGCGTGAAGGTGCTCGGCCGCAAGGGCGAGCTTACCGCCATACTGCGCACGCTGGGCGAGCTCTCCCCGGAGGAGCGCTCCCGCGTCGGCCAGACGTCGAACCAGGTGAAGGCCGCGCTGGAGTCCCTCCTCGAGAGCAGGAAGGCCGAGCTCCTCGACTCGCGCATCAACGAGGCCCTCAAGGAGGAATGGCTCGATGTGACCCTGGCCGCGTCGGGCTCCTCGCGCCAGTTCGAGCCGGGACGCCTGCACCCCCTCTCGCAGATCCAGTACGAGATAGAGGACATCTTCACCTCCATGGGCTTCACCGTGCTCGACGGCCCCGAGGTCGAGACCGACTATTACAACTTCGAGGCGCTCAACATCCCGGCGCACCATCCGGCGCGCGACATGCAGGACACCTTCTGGACCGAGGACGGCAATCTGTTGCGCACGCACACCTCCGCCATCCAGGTGCGCGGCATGGAGAAGCTCACGCCGCCGTTTCGGGTGATCGGCCCGGGACGCGTCTTCCGTTACGAGGCGACCGACGCGTCGCACGAAAACACCTTTTACCAGGTGGAGGGGATGATGGTCGACCGCGACATCTCGGTGGCCGATCTCATCTATTTCATGAAAGTGCTTTTAAAGGAAATCTTCGGACGCGAGGTGACCATCCGGCTTCGGCCGGGCTATTTCCCCTTCGTGGAGCCCGGTTTCGAGCTGGACATCCACTGCCTTATCTGCGACGGCAAGGGCTGCAGCGTCTGCAAGAGGACCGGGTGGGTCGAGCTTCTGCCCTGCGGGCTGGTCCATCCCAACGTGCTTCGCTACGGCACAATCGATCCCGAAAAATGGTCGGGATTCGCGTTCGGGCTGGGCATGAACCGGCTGGTCATGATGCGCTACGGCATCAACGACATTCGCCACTTCCTGAGCGGCGATATCAGATTCCTCAGGCAATTCTAGCGAGGTATTACACATGTGGCTCTCTTTCAATATACTCTCACGTATGGTCGATCTTTCCGGGCTCGATCCCGAGGAGGTGGCGCTCAGGCTCACCATGTCCACGGCCGAGACCGAGGGCGTCGAGCGCATGAACGCGCACCTTGACACAATCATCGCCGTGAAGCTAATCGACGTGCGGCCGCACCCCAACGCCGACAAGCTCACGCTCTGCGACGCGGACACCGGCAGGGAGAAGCTCCGGGTGGTCTGCGGGGCCCCCAACCACAAAAAGGGCGATGTCGTGGCGCTGGCGACCGTGGGCACGCAGTTCGGCGAGGAATTCACGGTAAAGAAGACCAAGATCCGCGGCGAGGACTCCTCGGGCATGCTCTGTTCCGAGAAGGAGATGGGCCTTTCGGACGACCACTCCGGAATCATGATACTCCCGCCGGATACCAGGCTCGGCGCGACGATGAGCGAGCTCTTCCCTGCCTGGCGCGATACCCGAATCGAGATCGATAACAAGTCGATCACGCACCGCCCGGACCTGTGGAGCCATGCCGGCTTCGCCCGCGAGATCGCGGCGCTCTACGGCCGGGAGTACAGGGGCCCCGTCGACATGTCGATCGCGAAGGCATTTCCGTCGGACGCGTCCTTCGGCGTGCGTATCGACTCGCCCGGCGGCGCGCCGCGCTACTGCGGGCTGTCGGTAAAGAACATTACGATAGCGGAGTCGCCCGAATGGCTGAAGGCCGCGGTGAGCGCCATCGGAATGCGCCCCATCAACAACATAGTGGACATCACCAACTATGTGATGGTGGAGATCGGCCAGCCCATGCACGCCTTCGACCGCACAAAGCTGCGGGGAGACACCATCATCGTGCGCATGGCGGCAAAGGGCGAAAAGCTCACGACGCTCGACGGAGAGGACCACGAACTCATGGAAGAGGACGTCGTCATCGCCGACCGCGACGGCGCGGTGGCGCTGGCGGGCGTGATGGGCGGCGGGAACAGCGAGATAGAGGACTCCACCACCGAGATCGTGCTGGAGGCCGCTAACTTCAATCCCGTGAACATCCGCAAGACCGCCGCGCGTTACGCGATGCGCACCGAGGCCGCCATCCGGTTCGAGAAGGCGCTGGACCCGGCCCTCTGCGAGGCGGCAATCATCCGCTCGTACGACCTCATCAAGCAGATCATTCCGGAGGCCGAGGCCTCCAGCCGCATCGTCGACGCCTACCCCGTAAAGGCGGAACCGGTGCGCGTGAAGACCTCCATGGACTTCATTCGAAAAAAGATCGGGCATCCGGTCGACGACGCGCGCATTCGCGGCATCCTGACAAGCCTCGACTTCGAGGTGAAGGGCGATGCGGGCGCGCTCGACATCGGCGTGCCCGGCTACCGGGCCACGCGCGACGTGTCCATCCCCGACGACATCGTCGAGGAGGTCGGCCGCATATACGGCTACGACAACATTCCGCCCCGCGCGCCCATGGTCCCCTGCGCGCCGCCTCCCGCCAACGAGAAGCGGGCCCTGGAGCGGCGCGTCAAGCTGATACTGTCGCGCAACCACAACCTGATCGAGGTGAGCAATTACTCCTTTGTGGGCGAGGAGCTCCTCAACCGCCTGAAGGTGAACGAGGACATGGAACTGCGTTTGAAAAATCCCCTTTCGCAGGAGCAGGACCGGCTTCGACGAAGCCTGGTGCCGAACATCATCCGAAATATCGAGCTCAACCAGCGGTACAGCGATTCGTTCCGCGTCTACGAGGTGGGACGCGTGTATCTAAAGGAAAAGCGCACGGATGCCGCGCTCGCGACCGAAAACACGCGCATAACCGGCGCGGTGTACCGCAAGAAGGCCGATGCCGCGCTCTTCTACGAGGCCCGCGCCATCGCCGCCGATCTTCTGGGCCAGCTCTCCGTAAGCGGTGCGCGCCTGCTCCCGGCGGACAAGAGTCTTCCCCCGTACGCTCATCCCGGGCGCTCGCTCGAGATACTCATCGGCAAGGACCGCGCGGGCCTCGTCTTCGAGCTGCATCCCGCGTCGCGCGAGGCGTTCGAGATCCGCGGATCGGCCGCGCTCTTCGACCTGGACCTGGACGCTCTTCTCGCGGCCAGAAAGACCTCGCGTTCCTTCGCGGAGCTTCCGCGCTTTCCGGAGGTGCCGTTCGAGCTTTCGGTGCTCGCGGACCGCTTCACCTACGCCGCCGACATCATCGACACCATACGCAGATCCAGCCGCGAACTGGTGCGCGGCGCCGACGTCGTATCGGTCTACGAGGGAGATCCCGTGCCCGCCGGAAAGAAATCCGTTTCGATCCGGGTGATCTTCGCCGCGGCCGACCGGACACTGGGCCCCGAGGAAATTGACAAAGCCCAGAAAAAGGTGATAGCCGACCTCGACGCGAAGGGATTCAAACTGCGGTAGCCGTCGCCCGGGCAACATCGGACAAGGAGCTGCAGCCACTTCATCCGTTCGTTCGGTATATACGGGGGGCTCGTCTCCAGGAGAAAAAGGGGTTATAGCCCCTTGCTCTTTTGCATGAACTACACGTGGATCTAAAAAAACGTCTCCGGCTCTCTCCGCTCCATACAGTTCGCCAGAAGCCTCGCGACAATGGCCTTGATCGGCTCGGCTTCCATGACCCGCGCGCCCGCGGGGCAGCCCTTCACGCAGGCATGACACAGGATGCAGGCCGACGCGTCGGTCATCACACGCCCGTTAAGCACGATCGCCCCGGTGGGACACATACCCGCGCAGGTGCCGCACAGCGTGCAGAGATCCTCACGGGTCACCGGAGATATACCCGCGTGCGGCATACGCTCCCGGTGGGGAACGGCGCCGGGCACATCGACCGGGGGCATATTCCGCGATCGGGCGAAGGCCTCCAGCCGGGACACCGCCGCTCTTCCCAGTTCACGCGCCGCGGCCAGGTCCTTTTCGTCGGGCCGGCCCAGGGCAATCGGCGCGGCCTTTACGGCGAAGGAATGCTCGCCTATGAAAGCCCCGGCCGCGACCGGTACGAAGCCCGCGTCGATCGAGATTTCCTTCAGCTCGAGGAGCGCGTCCTCGAAGGCCCTGTTGCCGTACACTACCACTATCACCGCGGGCGTCCCGCTCCCCCTGAGCCGTTGGAGGCGCTCCACCGCCGGAAGCGGCACTCGCCCCGCGTACACCGGCACCCCTATAACGACCGCACCGCCGACCTCGATGGTTCCGCCCTCGCCGGAGCCGGAGGCGGTAAGGTCGATCCATCGGATTCTCCCGTCATCCATACCTTCGGCGATCGCCTCGAGGACGCGCCGGGTCGTGCCCGTAGGTGAAAAATACGCTATGGAAAGCATCTCGTTCATCTGATGTTCGGCCTCTCTTCTCTGGTTTTCGTATTATACGGGTGCCCCCGGAGGACGATCATTATCGTCGCCCTTATGGTTACCCGCCGCCCGCCTGGCGAACAAACCGGCAGCCGTTTCAGGAACCCTCCCCGCCGAAAGGTGCGCCTGAGGCGGGATTATCAGCTCTCCAGCAGCAGCTCCAGGTACGACCTCCTCTCGAAGCGCGCAAGCCCGAGGCGTTCGGCCAGAGTGAAGAGCTTTTGTTCGGCCTCCTCGCGGTCCTCGCTCAGAATCTCGATCTCGGCGAAATACCCGAGTCCCTCCACGCTGTCCAGGCACACGTGCGCGCCCTCCAGCGCGTACAGCTCGCGCCGCTTTTTCACCGCCCTGACCGGTCTGAAGCCAAGGCGCAGGAGAATCTCCGCGAAGGCGTCTGCGTCGTCGAGGGCCACCTCGTTCTCGTAGCGCGTCTTGGAGCGCTCGCCGATCTTCGTCCCCTTGTAGGTCACGACCACCCCCCCGCGCGCGCGGCGTATTCGGAAGTCCTCGTCGGTCGTCGCGAAATCGCGCGAGGGATGGTTGCAGCATGAGTCC
>JAGODA010000213.1 GCA_017998475.1 Spirochaetota bacterium
CTCTATCGTGGTGCGCAGCTCCCGCTCCTCGAACGGCTTCAGTATGTAGCCGTATGGCTGGGTGAGCTTTGCGTGGTGCAGCGTGGTGTCGTCGGCGTACGCGGTGATGTAGATGATGGGGATGTCGCGCCGTTCGTTGATCGTCATCGCGATCGACACGCCGTCCGCCGAATCGGTCCCGGCCCCTTTCAGTAGTATGTCCATAAGAACAAGGTCGGGAGCGTGTTCCTCGACCATCTCCAGGGCCTGTACGCCGTCGGAGGCTATCCGGATATCGTGGTATCCGATCCGCTCGAGCGAGCTCTGGATGTCCAGGGCGACAATCACCTCGTCTTCGACGATGAGTATGCCCGGCCCGTTCGCGGGAACGGCCCCGGCACCTTCTGTGGCTTCTCTTCCATTCATGATGTATGGGTATACGCAGTATGTGATTACGGTGAGGATCATATACGCCTTTCGCGGTAAAATCAATAATTTTAAATCACGCACCGGTCCCCGTGAGAGTGGCAATAAGGATTTGCGAAGGTCGAAAACCAAAAAACGGTTGTTTTTTGAATCGCGTCCATTTATGATGTGGCGGCAGGCGGTGTGGAGACGACGGTATATCATGGAAAGGGTCGAAATCTGGTATCTTACGGACACAAAGACGGGCGAGGCCCTGTCGCAGTCCATCCGGTACCTGGGGCTTTCGGTGAATCTGGTCAAAGGCGCCGATTTCTCGAACGCGGACATCCTGGGCGGCAACCTCAACGTATTCATCATCGACCTGGCGGAGCGGGATCTACCGGGAATCATGTCGGTGGTCCGCGACGACCCTCGCCTGAAGGGCTTCCTGAAATTCATCATCCTTAAAAAAACGCTCGTCAGGCAGGCGCTGACGCTCGCGGCCAGCATGCTCCAGGTCGAGTTTATAACGAGGCCTGTCGACAAACGGGAGTTCATCCTCCTGCTCGAAAAATCGATCCTGGTCGAGCGCTACAGGGAGATGATGCACAGCGTTTCCCGCGACGTGGAGGAGCGTATCGAGACCTTCGAAAGCCTGATGAACATCAACAGGAAGGACCTGTTCGTCACCGAAAAGGAGCGGGACGCCTTCCAGCGCATCATCGAGCACGAAAAGCACCTGGTGGCCGAGCAGTCGAGGCTCAACCGCGCGATCCGGGAATTCACCTCGCTGCGCCAGATGGAGATTTTCAACATGAAAGACCGCATAAAGGCGGAGGAGATGCTGGCCGACCTCCGGCGCAAGGAGCTTATGGACGCCAACAGCGTCATCCGGGCGCAGGAGTCCCTCATCGATTTTTCGAGCAGGGAGCTCCACGAGGCCAACAGGATAATCAGCGCGGCGGAGTCCGTGGTGGAGCTCGGCAGGCAGGAGGCCATCTCGCTTCGCGAGGAGCTCGCCGTCGCGACGCGGCGCAACGGCGAGCTTTCCGAGGAGAACGTACGGCTGAAACGCGAGATAGAATCCCTCAGGGGAAACGGTAATCGATAGAGATACGGCATGGAATGGGAAAAGATACTGGCCGATTCGGTCACTGACGGAAGGCTCAAAGAATTACATCTCAAGAAAATACCCGTCCTTAAAACCTGCAACAACTGGCGGGAGGTGGAGCCGGTGGGCTGGGTTGATCACCAGATGAAATTCAGTTATTACAAGGGCGGGCTCGTTAAGCTTAAGGGTAATATCTACTTCGTTCCGGAGAAGACGATCAACGCGCTCTCCGAATACATAAACTGGAAATTCCCCGTCACGATCAGCGTCTACAAGGACTAATCGCCGCCGTCGCTCTCCTCGAACAGCGTGAGCACGGCGTCCTTTTTCTGCGCGGCGCGCACCACCTGGTCCAGACTCTTCCTGTCGATAACGGCGTAGTGCGGCGCGAGGCGTTCCGCCACCCCCGGATTCAGCCCCATGAGCAGTTCGTCCAGAATTCCCGGATGGCTGCAGTGCAGGAGCGTTACGTCGCTTATGCGGACGCGGACGGTCTGCGCGGACCATTCGTTGAGGAGAAAGCCGAGATTCTGGGGAATCCCGTTCCGGGCGTATTTTTCCAGGGCGGCTATGAACTCCTGGTGCGACATTCCGCGTTTGTCGGCCCTCACCACCGAGTTTCTGCTGATGCGGGTATGCAGCATCAGGTCGTCCTTGATAATGTCCGAATGCGCCGCGAGAAGGTAGACCGCCTCGGCGGGAACCTCGCGTCGGGGGATGATGAGTGTGAAGTCCGGGTTTATGTATACGCTTTTTGCCTCGGTCTCCGGCCTGTCCACCGTCCGTCTGGTCTTCGAGAGCCTGGACGCGGCCTCCATGCCGATTTCGGAGAGGAAGTGCGAGCTGCCCCTCGTCTCGGTTATCCCGAACAGGCAGAGGATCCTCATCCCGGCGTGGTACTGGCGTACCGCCTCCGTGCGCGCGCGGCCGAGACCCTCGATGGCCTGGGGGTCCGCCCCGGAGAGCGACCGCATGATGAATCTGGTGAACAGGAGGCTTTCGTTCTCGCCGCCGTGATGCATAATGATCTCGCACAGCCGTGAGAGCGTGTCCGGCCGGGGCATTGAAAACGGCGGCGCGAACAGGCCGTCCTCGATCTCCTCGTCCAGAGGGCTTCTCATGATACGGACCAGCCAGCGAAGCGGGGAGTCGAGCTCCTTTTCGAGAGCGGAAAGCGATATCACCACGGCGTCGCGCTTTATACGCACGCATTTGAGGCGATGGAAGGCGTACAGGCACAGCCTGAGGAGCCGCTCGGAGGGGACCGGTTCGCCGGACTGGTCGTATACCGTGAGCAGCGCGTCCGTCAGGCGCTTCCAGTCGATCTTTCTGAATTCCCTCTGGCGGGTGATGAAGAGACCGCTCGAGGAGACGATGTCGAACACCGAGAGCATGTCGAGAAGGAAGTAGTAACCGTTCGAAACGAACCGGGTCCCGGATGACGGATCCGACCGTTCTGCCGCCAGCACGGGATAGAGCTCGGGGGTGATGAACACGAAGGTCGTAAAGGGGTCCTCGAGGCGGTGCCGGATGGCGACCATGCCGCCGCCCGAGAGGAATGCCAGCCCTTCCTCGGTGGGCCCCCGCCCCTCGGATGCGAGCAGCTCGTCGAGCTCCATGAACCCGCCGTTTTCGAAGAGCGTGCGCAGCAGTCGCATCGCGCTGCGGTGCCTGCGGGGCGGCTGCGCCGGTGTTTCCGCCTTTCCGGCGCCGTCGAGCGCGCCGCGGACCGATTCGGCGTATTCCCTGAAGAAGGCCGGGTCATAAGGGAGCAGCATCGCGCGGATCTCGGGATAGAGATATATCTTGTCGAGTTTGTTATGCAGGCGCTGGCGGTTTTTAAGTACGTACACCAGGAGTTTCCGGGAGAGCGAGTTCGCTATCGCCTCGATCGCGGCGCCTTCCATTTTGAGCGCTTTGTCAATGTCGCCGTAGGTCACGCCATTCTCGTCCGAAAAGGCGACGGTGAGCACCTGCAGTTCCTCCCTTGAGAGTTTGCCCAGCAGATGGTGGAATCCGACATGGGTGAGGATGGAATCCGCGGCCTCGCGGCCGGCGTCCTTGGGCGGGGGTTCTATTCTCAGAAGTTGCGCGAGCCTGTTAGCGTCTTCTCCGGTGAGGTTTCTGGCGGCATCGCTGATTTTTTTCATGATAAAAAAGTTGTGGACATCGATATTGGGCTATTCTATACAGGTGCGTGTAATTATGCAATAAAATTTCGTTGCGCGCCATCCCGGCGGTTTTTGCAACAAACAGTGGCGAAAGTTTCCAATATACAACAACTCACTGCTGATCGTTTCCCACCGGTCTCCAGCGGAGCGAAGTCCAGTAGATCGATCATTACGGGTTGGCGGAGAACCACATGCTACAATTTCTGAGATTTGACGGTTCGCTCGTCGCACGGGGCGAATATCCTGTCGTGTCCGGCGCCGAGGCGTGGCGCTTGTTTTCGAGGCGGGCGCTGTACGCCTTCCTGCTCGCCTATTCCACCGTGTTCCTGGCGGCGGCCATTCCATTCGACGCGGCGTATTTTTTCGGCGGGCTCATCACGGGGATGGTCCTCATACGGCTTGTCAACGATATCGTCAAGTACCGGAGCTTCGGGGGCGGAAAGATCGTGATCGACCGCGAGGGCTTCGAGATTTTCCATTCGTCGGGCGGCGTGCGCGTGAAGGCCGAGGACGTCACGTATTGTGAGGTCAACGTTTTCGGCAACATGGTGGTGCGCGAAAAATACATGACCACGTCGTTCCCGCTGGCCCTGCTGAAGAAGGAAGACCGGCAGGCGCTCCTGGCGCAGATGCATGACATGTCACCGAAACGCACGGAGTTCTTTAAAAAGGCCTATGATTTTTTCGACGCGGTACTCGTCGCCTTCATCCTCGCTATGCACATACGACAGTTCATCATCCAGGCCTATTATATACCGACCGGGTCCATGGAGGACACCCTGCTGGTGGGAGACCACCTGCTCGTCGAGAAAATCACCTACGGCCCCTCCATTCCCATGATGATCGGGATGGAAAAGCCCCTGCACCTGGATTTTCTCGGTGTCCGCGGGGTGCGGCGCGGAGATATCATTATCTTCAGACCGCCGGGGGAGGAGGAAAAGGATTTCATCAAGCGGTGCATCGCCGTCGAGGGGGACGAGTATCACATTGAGGACGGCTCCGTGTGGATAAACGGTAAGCGGCTCGAGGAGCCCTATGTGAAGGGCCTTACGAGCTACCGCGGCTTCGGAGACCGCAAGATAGAGGGCAAGGTTCCCGCGGGCATGGTCATCGCGATGGGGGACAATCGGGAGAATTCCTTTGACAGCAGGGGTTTCGGATACCTGCCCGTGGAGAGGATCAAGGGACGCGCCCTCATGCTCTACTGGAACACGGCGCATATAAAGAACCTTGATTTTTCCCGCCTCGGCCTGATACGCTGACGCGGACCGCGCACAGCCGAGTCGGCGCCGGCCCCCGGATGTACGGGCGGCCCGCGGGCGCACCCGGAGCGTCCCGGTCCGGAAACTTACAAATGCTCGGTGAAGCGAAATGAACCTCCCCATCTTCACGCGGCGCGTCGTATTCACCGGCGTACTGATCCTCGGCGCGGCGCTCTTTCTCGCCTATCGCCTCGTTGTGCTCCACTTCTCCGATTCCATATATGTTCCGTCAGACGCGGACCGCGAGGTGCACCGTGGCGCGATCCTCGACAGGGCAGGAGACCTTCTCGCCGTCTGCGTGGAACGCCGCTCGCTTTTCGCCAATCCCTCCGAAATCACCGATCCCGACGCCGTCGCCGCCGCGCTCGCCCCGATCGTTGACGTTCCCCGTTCCACTCTGGCAAACCGGATGAAGCGCGAGAAACGCTTCGTCTGGCTGCGCCGCAAGCTTGACGATGATACAGCCGACCGTATAAGCGCCATGCGTGTGAAGGGGCTGTACCTCAGGAAGGAGCAGCACAGGGTCTATCCGCACGGAACGCTGGCGGCCAATGTCATCGGTTTCGCGGGACTGGACAACAAAGGCCTCGAGGGTATAGAATACCGGTACGATGACGTGCTCTCGGGGAGAAAGGGCCCGGTCCAGACGCCGCCGGACGCGGGATATATAAAGGGTGCGAGCGTACGCCTCACCATCGACCGGGTGACGCAGTATACGGCGGAGCGCGAGATAGAGCGCGCGGTGACTGAGACGGGCGCGAAGCAGGGCGCGGCGGTGGTGATGGAAGTCAAGACCGGAAGGCTTCTCGCCGTGGCAAAA
>JAGODA010000214.1 GCA_017998475.1 Spirochaetota bacterium
CTGTCGGTGCTCTCCGAGGAGAGCGTTCACCGCATCACGACGATGACCTCCCTGATCGCGGGAATGGAAGATCGGCAGCGCGAAAAACTCGCCGAACGCCTGGGCGTGGGAGCGGAGCAGCTCTCGCGCCTTTCGCCCGCGGCGTACCTGGGCATGCAGATACGGCTCGCGAGGGCGCTGAACGACGACGCGCTCGGGAAGGCGCTGGACAGCGGCATACTTAAATGCGAAATACGTGACGCCGGGGCGGTTCTGACGGCCCAGAACGGCATGGAGCTTACCTTCGTAAAGGAGGGGCCGTACTGGAAATTCGACATGACGGACTGGTGAATCCGGGACGCGCACTTAAAACAACAGGAGAATACGCATGATTGAAAACGGAAAATACGTGGTCGTTCATTATACCGGCTCGCTCGAAGACGGGGAGGTATTCGACACCTCGGCCGACAGGGAGCCCCTCGAGTTCCAGCTGGGCGCGGGAATGGTCATTCCCGGTTTCGACAGCGCGGTGGCCGGCATGAAGATCGACGACGAGATAGACATCGTACTACCCCCCGCCGAAGCCTACGGGGACTATGACGATTCGCTTCTGCACCGCTTTCCGGTCGCGGACGTTCGATCGCAGTTCGAACCCGAGATCGGAATGACGATCGGCGTTCAGCTCGACAACGGGGCGCGCGTTCCCGCGACGATCACCGAAATAACCGACGAAATTGTGACGATCGACCTCAACCACCCGCTTTCGGGAAAGACGCTTCATTTCCACATCAAGCTTCTCGAGATCAACGATACAGCGAAGTACGGCGACTCGTGCGGCGCGGGCGGATGCGATTCGTGCGGATCCGGCTGTTCGTGTTGAGCCGCGTCCACTGAAGAGAGCAGGCGGGATGGAAACCGTCCTCGAGGGCATTTCCTTTTCGATCGATCGGGGCCTCCTCGGGACCGCTCTGAGGCTACCACAGGACGGCCGCGAGGCCGGGCGCGTGGAGGAGATGGCCAGGCAGGCCGAGGCCGCGGGCAGTCCCTCCGCAGTGTACCGCGCCTCACGCCTTACCCGCGTGCGTGCCGATGGAGTCGACCTTGACGGAATTCCGTTCGACGGGTCCCTGCTCACCGAAAACCTCGCCGGCCTGGAGACGGCTTTCCCCTTCATCGCGACCTGCGGCGCCCGCCTGGAGGAATGGGCATGCTCGTTCAGCGACATGCTCGACCGATTCAGGGCCGACGTAATAGCGACCATCGCGCTCGGTTCGGCGGTCGAATCGCTCAAAAAACATATAGCCGAACTGCACCACACCGGTCCCCTCTCGATGATGAACCCGGGCTCGCTCGAGGTCTGGCCGATGGAGGAGCAGCGGAAGCTTTTCGCGCTCTTCGGGGAGTCCGCCGCCCGGATTGGGGTGGCGCTTACGGACAGCCTTCTGATGCGGCCACTGAAATCGCTTTCGGGGATACTGTTCGCGTCGGATGAAGAATTCGTCAACTGCGGCAGGTGCCTTCGCGCCGACTGCCCGGCCAGGCGCGCCCCCTTCGACGGGCATGCCGGCACGGCCGGATGCCGCGGCGGCCGGTAATCCTCCGGCTACCGCCGGGCGGCAAGAAGAAGGTCTTCGGCCTTTTTATACTCTCCCTTGAAGATGTAGAGCATGCTCAGGTGGGAAAGCTCGCGGATCGTGGGCTTCGAATTCATCAGCTTCGTCTCCATCTCGCGGACGCGCGCGTCGAGATCGCCGATCTCCTTCAACTTGTTTTCATAGGTAAGCTCGCGGAGGTAATTGCGGAACTTGGCGTAACGCGGGCTCGACTCGAGCGCGACGGTGAGATAGCGTATCGCCTCGTCGAAGTTGCCCAGGTGATAGTGGCAGAAACCGTAATACTTGTTGACGAACTGCTTGTCGTCGGCGATTTCGCGTATGCGGTCGAGGCACTCGATGGTCCTTGCGTACTCCTTCCATTCGTAGTAGATGTACGACAGCATATAATTCGCCTTGAGATGGCGCCAGTCGATGGAAATGACCCTGACGAAGGCGCCCTCCGCCGAGCGCGGGTCCTTCAGGTTGAACAGCGTCATGCCGAGGTAGAAATTCCCCTCCAGGAATCCGGGCTCCCTGGAAAGCGATTCCTTGAAATACTTGAGCGCCGACTGATAGTCGTGCCTGTTGTAGTATTCGACCCCCACGTTCAGAAGGATTTTATGGTTTCGATCGATTGAAAGCGCGCGCATGTAGGTTGAAATCGCGTGCTCCCTGTCCCCGATGCGTGAGTAGATTTCGCCGATGTTGTTGTACGCCTCGATAAAGCGCGGATAGAGCTCGATGGCCTTTGAATACTCGCGCAGCGCGGTCCCGTAATCGCCCTTGCTGGAAAGGGCCAGCGCATGGTTGTAGATGTCGACCGCTTCCCTCGGTACCGCCGTTCTCATAGCATATCCTCGCTCGTCATCCTGTGGTAATTCCGCCGATTCCGGAGCGCGCGTCACGGCCGGGCCGCCGCCCCGGAAGCCGTAGACATTACGCCCCATCTAATGAAATTATCGACATCCGGCGCCGGATGTTTGAGAGAAAAGTGCCGTCCTTTCAGCGCGCCCGGAGGCCGCTTTCGGTATCGAGGAACTCCGACTTTCCGGAGGCGTAGCGCAGGGTAATGGTACGCGCCCTGAAACTGTATTCGACGAGGTCCTCGTCCACACCGTGGTGCCACAGGGTGGAACCGTCGGCCGTATCGACGCGGAGGAGATAATGCCTCATCGATCCATCGACAAAGATGAGATACAGTCCCTCTCCGTATACCAGCTGAAGAAAAGACCTGCCCGGGATGAACCACTCGGTCTCCCCGGTGTGCTTTTCGACGGCCAGAAACTGCCCGTTCGCATCCCCGTTCTCACAGGCGACGTAAAAGCGCTCGCCGTCCTCGGTGATGTTCCCGACGCGGGCGACGCCATCCAGTTTTTTTACCCAGCGTTTTCGCCGCCCTTCGTCCGGCTCGCGGCACACCAGGATTCCCTTCGAGAAATCGAAAGAGAGTATGCCGCTTTCCAGCTCGTACGATTGAAGCGTTCCGGTATACTCCATGTGAGGATCAGTCCAGCAGTCCCATCGTCGAAAGCCCGGCGACGATCATCCTGGCCGTACCGTCCATGCCGTGCCGCGCGTTGTTGATGACGAGGTGATAGTCCTCGGGTTCGGTGCTTTCGAATTTCACGAAGCGGCGCAGGAAATCCTCGCGAGCACTCCCCTTCTCCAGAATCATCTTTTCCGCCTCCCTGCGCGTCAGACCGCACAGGCCGGCGATGCGCTCCACCCGCCATTCGAGCGGCGCGACAATCCTCACGTGGTACCCGCGATCCAGGCCGCGGGTGATGGCCCGCCCCGCCCTTCCGACGATGATGACGTTGCCGTTCGTGGCGAGCGTCCGAACGGTCTCCGCAAGACGGCGGTAGACCACGACCTGGGGGGGCAGTTCACCGAGCGCCGTCTGGAGAAAGTCGTCGATCTGTTTTCTCGCCGGCGAGGTGAGAGTCTCCATGAGGCTCGAGGTAAGTCCCAGGTCCTCCATTATCGTTTCGAGGATCGCCCGGTCGTAGGGCACCCACTGCGGCGACGGGCGGCGCTCCCTGTTTATGATGTCCGCGGTTTTTTCAGCGATGTCAAAGCCGCCGCACCCGTACTCCCGCGAAACGGTCACAAACACACCCGGCGATCGGACGGGGTCCCGCTTCTTCGCGTCGAGGTCTATCTTCTCCCGCTGCTGTCGCCAGGTCGCGATCTGCGAGTTGATGTGAGTCGTGATGGATGCCGTTCGCACCGGGACCATATCGCCGCCTCCTGCACTCCAAGATATGTGCGAAACGCGGAATCGGCAAAAAAATCATCTATCGAAACTCGGCGATCCTCTGTCCGACCCGGACACGGGCGCCGGTTTCGAACGCCTCGAGTCTCGCCGCGCCTTTAGCGAAAAGCAGCACGATGGTCGACCCCAGATGGAATGCCCCCAGCTCGCCGCCCTTTTCGACGCGCGGACGCGCCCCTTCGGGATAAAAATGTTCGACCCTCCGCCTGAACGCGCGATTAGTAACAACACCGTCATAGCATACGGTTATACGCCCGACGTTCATGGCCCCGACTTTCACGACCGCGACCGGTCCGCCGACGCTCTCGATGTAGCTGATGAGTCGTTCGTTCCTCGCGAACAGGCCCGGGACGCCGCGCACCATGTAGTCCTGCACGGTAAGCAGCCTGCCGGGCAGGGCAAAATACCCCGTCACTTCGCCGGCCACCGGGGAATGTATGCGATGATAATCGCCCGGCGAGAGGTACAGCGTCATGAACGAACCGTCGATGAAATTACGGTGATAATCGGAAGGGATGAGGTCGGTGAGCGCGTACCCGATGCCCTTGGCCTGAAACACGGTGCCGCCGTCAATCTCACCGCACTGGTCGACACGGGCGTCTACCGGCGATACGATGGATGTGCGCCCCTTGTCCACAACGTGCACGCCCGGCTTCAGCTTTCTGGTGAAAAAGGCGTCGAGTGATCCGAACCCGCCGGCGGGGTGGTCGATCTCATCGGTTTTCACGCCGAACCGCGCGGAGTACCAGTGTATTATCCGGTCGAGCAGAAAAGCCGGAAGCGGAAACCTCGCCGCGTATCCGAAACAGCGCGAAAGGAGGCCGGTCGGCATTATCCTGAAAACTATTATAGACAGAGACTTCATGTTTTTCCCCTTGATTGTTAGCGCGCCCCGCAGGGACGTAGTAGCATCCCCGCGGGATTCCTTTACGTCAAGTTTTCTTTATGCTGACGAACAGAACATCGAACGCGAAACCGGTATGATTGGTGAAAGCCGACAGCGACTCCACCAGCGCGTGGACGATTTCCATGGACGATTCGGCGAGGTTTTCGTTGAGACACTGGACGAGCCTGTCCTCCCCGAAGACCGCCCTGCCGTCCTCGGTGGGGATGTCCACAACGCCGTTTGAATGGAAAAGCAGTACATCGCCCGGTTCCAGCACGAACGAGATGTCCTTGAAGGAATGCCGCTTCGATAGATCGCTCCCTATGGAAGTTTTATTCAGGACGATGAAGCCTTTCTTGGCGGCCTTGTATAAAATAGTATTCAGCCGGCCGAGCGAGGAAATCCTCGTTTTTCCGGTTTTCGGCTCGATCTGGAAAATCGTCATGTAGACCAGGGAGTGCAATTCGTCGAGCACTTTGTCCAGCTTTGAAACCGCGAGGTCCACCAGGGCCGACGGAACGATCTTCTTCGATGAGAGGGATTTGACGAGGGTGCGCATCGCCGCCCCCGCGTATGACGAGGCCGCATCGTACCCGGTCACATCACAGCCGGTGATCTGGTAGATGTCTTTGTCGAGGAAAAAGGCGTCGATAAAATCACCGGACATCAGTTCCACGGGCAGGTACACGGAAGCGATGTCGAGGCCCTCAACGTTCCCGAACCGGGGGAAGAGCTTCGCCTGGATCTCGCGCATGCCGAGTACGCCTTCGCGATACTTATCGCCGGCATCGTCGGTTTCGCGTGCCGTTCCGTGCGCCTGATCCGCCAGCAGATCGGCAAGGAAGAGCCCCAGCGCCTTCCCCGTCTGACCGAGCGGCGCGGAGCCCTGCATCATGATGTATCCGGCGCCGTCTTCGCCGGATACATCATGATGCAGGGC
>JAGODA010000215.1 GCA_017998475.1 Spirochaetota bacterium
GTATCTCGCCGATCAGCACGATGGCGAGGAAGAGCTTTCTGCGGGAAACCCTGTCGGTGAACCAGCCGGTGGCAAGCGTCACGATTCCCCCCAACAGCCAGAAGCCCATTGCGATCCTTCCCCCCAGGAGCACGTCGCGCTCGAGATCGGTCATGCCGAAGTCGTGAGCGATCCTCGTCAGGTTGGGCGCCATGAGGTTCTGGTCCGCGAAGAGGAAGAAATTAATGAGGCAGAGGAGTACGGTGGCGTACACCTGCCCCGAGCCCGACGTATGCGCGTGCGATGCGGCTTTGTTCGTGGTCATCCCGTGCCTCCGTTAACGATTCAGGGAAAGAGAATCGAGCGCATGAGTCTGCTCGACGCGACGGCGTCCTTGCTCGCGAGTACGCGTTCGATCGCTGACAGGTCAGTCCGTTTGAGCGCTCCCCTGAGCTTTTGCATCCACCGCACGCTCTCGGCGACCGCGTCCCTTCCGTCCTCGCGGTACGGGAACTGGTCGATGGTGAGCCAGCCGTTATAGCCGGTGCGCCCGAGCCAGTAGAAGAACTCCAGGTATTCCAGCGTGTGCACCGTGCCCACGATCATGTCGTCGTCCCAGGAGCGATAGTTGTCGTTCATGTGCACGTGCGCGAGCCTGTTCCCGTGCGCCGCGAGCAGCGCCACCGACTCGGCCGGGTTTTCGTACGCGTAGAGCGCGTGCCCGTAATCGAGCGTGACGGCGCAATTGTTTTCGCCGACCTCCTGGATAATCAATAGCGCGACGGCCGCGGTGCTCAGGTACGAGCGGGTGCGCGGCTCCTTGGGCTTGTACTCCAGACCTATCGTGATCTCCGGCGCGTAGCGGCAGATCTCGCGGATGGCGTCGGTGAAGCGTTTTCGCTCGGCGATGTAATCGGACTGGAATATGTAATCGTAGCCGTCCTGCCCCGGCCACAGCACCACCAGCGGGCACCCGTACGATCGCGCCGCGTCGACCGAGCGGAGGCTGAGGTCGAGCGCCTTCTTCCTGGTCGAGGCGGACACGGATGAGTACGAGCCCTGTCTGAATTCGGGGTCGGAGAAGAGGTCCGGGTTCAGCGACACCGCCGCGAGCCCGGTGCGGGCGAGGTGCCCCCCGATCTCCGATTCGCGATTGTGGAAGCCGGCGTTAACCACCAGGTCCACTCCCCCTATCCCCTCGATCGAGGCGACGCGGTCGAAGAGCTCTTCGGTCGAATACGGTCTGTCGTAGGCCGCGCAGTAGCGGTCGGAGCATCCCCCCACGTCTCCAAGGAACACGGAATATCTGTCCACGGGCCTGTCTCCTTTTTCCAGTTTAATATGTCACCGTGATGACGGTACGCCCGCGCGCGGTCACGCGAAACGCCCAGGCTCCCCCGCCCATGTCCCGCGGCGCGAGAGCCGTCCGTCCCAGAAGTGCGCGCTTCGGGGCGGACGGAAGAAGAAGGACTATCTCACCCTCCACCGTGCGTTTGAGGTCCGCCAGGACGATCTCGGCCGCGCGGCCCCGCGCCCGGAAGGACGCGACCTCGCACCCCTGGGTGATGTGCAGCGAGCTCCCGACGAGGAGCGGACTTCCGGAAATATCGGTTATGCGAAACAGCCTGCATGCGTGCGGCTCCATCTCCCCCATGTCTATCGCGCCGCTCTTTTCGAACGAACCCGTTCCGTTCCAGAAATCGTACAGGTAGATATCCGCGCCGGGCGGAATGCCGAGCGAAATCGTGTCGAGCGTCATCCGCCGGGAACGGTCGCGCCAGTTGAACACGGCGACCGCGTGCCAGGCTCCCCATTTCGTCCCGACCGGCACGTCGTATACCGCGGGCATTTCCTCCTCCAGGAGGCCGACCGGCCTGCCTCCGGGGCTGAGCGTCGGGCACAGCAGCGCGACGAGCCGCTGCTGCGCGGGCGAAAGGCGCGTCAGGTCGTCGCTGTTGATGACCAGCCCCCCGGTAAGGCCTATGAGGCTCACGTTGCTGCGGACCTCGGCGGGGGTGAGCCTGGTGTCGTAGTCACGCACCATGAGGCAGTCGGGATCGCTCCACCACCACCTTCGGTGCAGGGCGCTCAGGTTCATGGTGTGCCGCACGTTGTTGCGCAGGGCGGGGATGCCCGTTTCTGTCTTAATGAACGGCGTCGCCCATTTCATGTTCCAGAGGTAGGGGGTCCAGTTGGGCGCGGTGTCGGGCCCGATCCGCATCTCGTCAACGATGCCGATGCAGGGCCCGAAGGGGCTGCCGCAGCCCAGAAGCAGCGTGTCTTTGCCCAGGCCGGCGCGGATCGCCTCCATGCCCATGCGGTAGGCGCGGGCGCGGGTGATTTTGGGATTCCGCCGCACGCCCGGGAGCGCGCCGGCGTAGGTGAAGTCGGTCTTGACGAAGCTGAAGCCCCACTTCTTCACCACGGTCGCCATGAGCTCCCTGAGCCAGGCGAGCACCTCGGGGTTGGTGGCGTCGAGCGCGTTGCCGTAGAAATTCCAGAAGTATCCGCTCACGATGGGCTTTCCCGAGGGCTCCTTAACGAGCCAGTCGGGATGCTCGAGCGCGAGCTTCGACCTGGGATCGGCGACGAAGGGAGCGAGCCAGAGCCCCGGGGTGAATCCCTTTTTTTTGACGCCGGAGGCGAGCGCCCCCAGCCCCGAGGGGAACCTGTCGTTGCATGTGTACCAGTCGCCCCAGGCGGACTGGTATCCGTCGTCGAGCTGAACGATCCCGAAGGGAATCGTGTCGCGGAGCCCATCGATCACCTCGAGGTTGTCCGCGAAAAGCCGTTCGGTGATGTTGTGGAAGTAATGGTACCAGTGCGTCCACTTTACCGGAGGAAGTGCGGGGACGCGGGCGTTCATCTGCCGCGCGGCCGCTTCGGCATAGTCTCGCGCCGGTTCGTCGTGCGGGAGCGCGAGTATCTGCAGAAAGCCGAGTTCCGAATCGAAGCGCTCACCCGGGTCCATAAGGATGCCGTCCGCCTGGGCCATGAGAGCGAACGCGTTCTTTCCCGGGCGGCAATCGGCGTAGACCTGCCCGAACTGGTCCGCGGTGGACACGAAACCGGCGACGATGGCATGCCCGGCGCCCGCGAGGATCCCCCAGCCCTCGCTGTAGAAGCGGCCCTTCCCCCGCGGGATCGGCGTGCTCGGGTTGAAGTACATCTTCCCGATCATGGGTTTGATGAGCGAGCTCACATCGCGCTGGTCGGCCCTTCGCAGCCCGCTGTAGCACCAGTCGTGCCATCCCACCTTGAAAAAAGAGCGCGCCCCGCCCGCGAGGCTCACCCCGCCGCCGCTTTCGGGAAGGGCGTCGACAAGCGTGATGCGCTCGAGGTTGAGCGGTGTTCGGCCGGTATTCTCGATGGCGCAGTCAAGAATAAGGAAAGGCCTTTCGTCGTAAATCCGCAGGGTGAGCGTGAGAGCGATGCCCTGTGACGCCTCGCAGCGTATGACCGCGCGCCGTCCCTTTCCGTGGACGTCGGACACGGCGCCGATCGTGTGGCTAAGCCCCGGTCCGCCGAACAAAGCGCGCGCGGGCGCCCCGGCGCGGCGGATATCCGCGTGCACGCGCGCTCCCCGTATCACCGGGCCGCCGGAGCCCGGGGCGCCCATCTCGAGCCGCCCGTCGCCGAGCCCGAAGGCGCAGCGAAGTTCACCGTTTTCCAGGACGAGCGAATCGCCCCGTGCCGTGATGATCGCGTTTCCCATGTCCTCACTCCTCGATCAGGTTTTGTGCCCGGCGTTGTCGCCGGTATCCGAATGGCGGGAGTCGCGCGTAACGAGCCCGGTCGCCAGGGTCACCGTCTCCGGCGGTCCGGTTCTCTCGCCGTTTAAGCGTCCCAGTATCATGCGCGCCGCGTGAGCTCCGATCTCATGCGAGGGCTGGGAGATGGTGATGCGCGCCAGCCGTATCACCGGGGTGGCGCTCATCTCGTCGAAGTTCACTATCGCGAGCTCGCGACGATAGGCGGCGCCGCTTTCAAGCAGATAGCGAGCCGCGCCCAGGTACATATAGTGGTTGGCGATGAACACGCCCTCGACCGGGCGTTTCATCCCGTCGAGCTCTCTCATGAGCGCGAAGCCGCTTTCCAGGTGGAAATCGCCCACCTTCACGATATCGGGGTCGATGGGAATCCCGTGGTCGCGGTGCGCTTCCATGTAGCCGCGGTAGCGTTCGCGCGCGGTAGAGAAGGTTTCGTTTGCGCCGATGAAACCGATCCGCGTGATTCCGCGCTCCATCAGGCGCGCGAGGGCGGCTTTAGTGGCCAGGGCGTTGTCGACCACCACCGCGTCGGCCGGGAAGCCGGTTACGAGGCGGTCGACCAGCACGCAGGGAATTCGGTTTCTCGTCAGTTTCGCAAGGTGCGCGCCGTCGCCCGAGCAGGGGATGAGAATGAAGCCGTCCACCCATCGGCGCGACATCAGGTCGATGCATTCCTTCTCGATCGCCGGGTCCTCCTTGGAGCTGCCGATGAGCATGTGGTAGCCGTGAGGGCGAAGCTCGTCCTCGACTCCCTGCGCGACGGTCATGAAAAACTCTTCAGCGAGGCGCGGAGCGATGAAGCCGATGGTGTTCGTGCGGCGCGTCCTGAGGCTGCGGGCGATGTCGTTTATGCGGTAGCCCGATTCCTGAATGCGCGCGAGCACCTTCTTTCTGGTCGCCTCTGATATACGGGGATCGTCACTCAGAACGCGCGACACGGTCGCGGAGGAAACCCCCGAGATTTTTGCGATATCCTTTAAAGTAATGGTCATTAAAAGTACCGTTCATGCAATCGATTGCATAATATAATGAAGGATGCTGTTTGTCAAGCAACTATTGCCGCGATACACCCCGATTGGCGTGAATTATCATTGACAAATAGTTGTGTGCAATATACTTGCATACAAGCAATAAGGGGCCGCCATGAAACCGAACGACTGCATTTTCTTCCAGATCGCCAAGACCCACCAGGCCGCAATGAAGTTCCTCTCGGATCGGACGGCGCCGTACGGGCTCACCGTCGTCCAGTCGATGGTGCTCGCCTTCCTCTCCGACGCGGACGGCGTGACCTCCGCCGAGCTGGGGGCGCGGACGCAGCTGGACAGCGCCACGCTCACCGGCATCATCGACCGGCTGGAAGCGGCCGGTTATGTGCGGCGGGGGAAACACCCCTCGGACCGCAGGGCGGTTCTGGTCCTCCTGACCGAAGAAGGGACGGACATGGCGAAGAAGGTGCGCTCGGAGATACTGAAAGCGAACCGCGACTTTTTCGCGGCCGCCGGCATCGATGACGAGGGCATATTCAGGAAGGCCCTCGCGGACATCCGCGAGAGGCTGTAGAAGCGCCGCGACCGGCGCGGGGAGGCATGCGCATGGGCGAATGGAAAAAGACGGGCTGTGTGCTGTGCTCGCAGAACTGCGGGCTCGATGTCCTCGTAGAGGACGGCCGCATGGTGAAGGTGAAGGGCGACAAAGAAAACCTGAAAAGCCAGGGCTATCTCTGCCGCAAGGGGATGAACGTCGTCCATCACCAGTATCCGAAAGACCGCGTAACGGAGCCGCTGAAGAGGAAGGGCAGCGGCTTCGAGCCGGTGAGCTGGGACCGGGCGATCGGGGAAATCGCGGAAAAACTGCGCGGCGTGGTGGAATCGCACGGGCCGAGGAGCTTCGCCTACATGGGCGGCTCCT
>JAGODA010000216.1 GCA_017998475.1 Spirochaetota bacterium
GCCTCCGTCTGCGGGTTCGCGATCAACGATATTCTTCTCGTCTCGATAGGCGCGGTGGTGGGCGCTGCCGGGCTCATCCTCACGCGGATCATGTGCCGCGCCATGAACCGATCGCTCGTCGACGTGCTGACGGGAGGGACCGCGCGCGTCGATACGGCCGCGGTGAAGGCCGAAAAGTCCGCGGACGAGCCGACCGTCGAGCAGGACCCGCCGAGCGAGACCGACCCGGCGGCGCTTCTGGCCTCCGCGTCGAGCGTCATCATCATCCCCGGATACGGCATGGCCCTCGCGCAGGCACAGGCGCAGGTGCGCGCGCTCTATGACCTTCTCGAATCGCGCGGAGCGGCGGTCCGTTTCGCGATCCACCCGGTGGCCGGGCGCATGCCCGGGCACATGAACGTGCTTCTGGCCGAGGTGGACATTCCCTACGACCGCCTTGTGGAGATGGAGGTCATCAACCCGGATTTCGCCTCGACCGATGTCGCGCTCGTCGTCGGCGCGTGCGACGTGGTGAACCCGGCGGCCAACACCGCGGAGGGAACGCCGATCTACGGCATGCCCGTACTCCGCGCCGAGGACGCGAAAAACGTCATAGTCTGCAACATGGACCGCCGCCCCGGCTACTCCGGAGTGGAGAACACGCTCTACGCGATGCCGAAAGTACGCTTTGTGGAGGGAAACGCCGCCGAGACCCTTGAGAGCCTCATCGCGCGCATGGGGGCCGGATCCTCCGCGTCGTGAGGGCGGCGCAGGCCGGGCGGCATGTTTTTACCTTTTTTTAACGTTTTATTTGCATGAACCGCGTCAGGCTGTGATATAGTGGATTCACTATTTTTATGAGGAAACCGATGAACGATACCATACAGCAGAACGATTACGAGATCATATCCAAACATTGCCCGAAGTGCGAGTCGCTGGTGATGGCCGCCGTGGTGCGCACCTCGGGAGGGGCCGTCTACAAGTATCGCGACGTGAAGTGCTCGCGCTGCGACTGGTACACCCCCTCGGTGAGCGCTGAGCGCTCGCGCTAGACCTCAGAGGCGTATCGCACGGGCCGGCTCGGGCAGTATCACCCGCGTATCGGGACAGAGCCCCGCGAGGGTCCTCACAAACTCCTTCATTCGCACCATGGGTATATGCCGAACACGCTCGTCGAGCGGCGTGAAAAAGTAATCGAAATGCGCGGGCACCACGGTTCTCGCCCCGCAGGCGAGCGCCGTCCGTTCAAGGTACTCCGCGGTATTCCCCCTCCCCGCAACGCAGAGCAGCAGCACATCGGCGCGTAGTCCCTCGAACGATCCGGGCACACGGCCCGCGCTTCCATGGTGTACGATCGTACCCAGCGGATGATCGATGACGAGCGAGAAGACCGTTCCGAGGCGATAGGCGGCGGCCGGAGCGGGGGGTTCGAGCGGCGCGTCGATACGGCCGGGATACGGGGTCCTGCCGAACAGGCCGAAGCCGTGGACGCTTTCGACGAAGCGCACCGTGAAAGCGCCGACACGGTACGCGTCGCCGGGGCCGACACGCCTGATGGAGCCCTCGTCGAGCCCGGCGCCCCGGCCGACGTTCGCCGTACTTTCGGATCCCACCAGGACGGCTCCGGTCTCTTTCGCGAAGAAGGGCGCGTCGAGAACATGGTCGAAGTGGGAGTGGCTCACTACCACGGCCCCGGCCGAACCGCCGCCCGTAAGACCGATCCAGCGGCGCACCAGGTCGACGCGCGGCGGAAGCCGCAGCCCCGCGAGCACGCGGAAGAGCGAATAACGACTCACATAGGGGTCTATATAGAACGAGTCTCGCCCGTCGGCGACGAGGAAGCCCGCCGTACCCATCCAGGTAACGGACAGGCCGCGTTCGGCGTTCTCCGGGCGAGGTGCCACGCCGGGCGCCCTACAACCAGCCCTGGCGGAGGACCTCGCGGGCGTGATATGAGATCACCATATCCGCCCCGGCGCGGAATATCCCCGTAAGTATCTCCGTTACGAGCATCCGCTCGTCGGCGTAGCCGAGACCGGCGGCGGCCTTCACCATGGAATACTCCCCGCTCACGTTGTATGCGCACACCGGCACGTTGACGATATCGCGCACACGCCGGATGATGTCCAGGTACGCCAGCGCCGGCTTCACCATAACGATGTCCGCCCCCTCGTCGATGTCCAGCAGCACCTCCTTCTCCGCCTCAAGGGCGTTGCGGCAGTCCATCTGGTAACTCCGCCGGTCGCCGAACTGCGGGGCGCTTCCCGCGGCCTCGCGGAACGGCCCGTAGAATGCCGAGGCGTACTTGGCCGCGTATGAGAGTATGGGCGTGTCGATGAATCCGTTTTCGTCCAGCGCTTCGCGGATGGCCGCCACACGCCCGTCCATCATGTCCGAGGGGGCGACGATGTCGGCGCCGGCCTGTGCGTGCGAGACCGCCGTGCGCGCCAGAAGCTCCAGCGTGGGATCGTTCAGTATCCGGCCGTCCTTCACTATGCCGCAGTGCCCGTGGCTCATGTATTCGCAGAGGCACACGTCGGTTATGACGCACGCCTCCGGCATGCGCTCTTTCACGGCGCGCACGGCCCGCTGGACAACCCCGTCAGCAGCGCGGGCCGATGAGGCCGATTCGTCCTTTACGGCCGGGATACCGAACAGCAGAAGGTAACCGATTCCCAGAGTGAGATCGGCCTCCACGTCGCGGAGGAGGTTGTCGATGGAAACGCGGTCGATGCCCGGCATCGAAGCGATCGGTTCGCGGTCCGCGCCGGTTTCGGTGACGAAGTGGGGCATGATGAGGCGCCTTCTGTCAACGGCCGTTTCGGCGGCCAGGTTGCGTATCGCGGCGCTCGCGCGCAGGCGGCGGGGACGTATATCGGTATACATGCGGTTTCTCCGGACGGATAGTTGCGCGGCGGGGGCCGCTCGAGCAGTGTGGCCCATCCGGGCGAAGAGTCAATCATTTTAGGATGGATGATCACGCCTCGGGCGCCCTGCGGCGAGGGGTCACATTCCCGGGCAGGACGGACCGTTCGCACGATGGCACGAACGCAATGCCCCCTGCGGAGCCGGGGTCCGCCTCTGACAGCGCGATCGCTTCGCCGCGCGGATCCCGGGGAGTAATATAAATAATTGCGTTTGCCCGACCCTATGCTAGAATACCAGTATCGGCCAAGAGAAAACTTTATTGCCATTAATGGCCATAAATGGAAACATTGTTTTCGTCTTGACAGGAGCGGGGACGCCGGGACTATATCCCCCATCCGATTAAAAACAAAGGAGCGGGCTATGATACTACTGAATCCCAAAAAATTCGCGAACACCTACCCGGACGAAAAGACGAAACAGATCATGCTGAAGACGATAGAATTCTTCGAAACCAAGGGACTCGCGAAAATCCTGGACGACGACCACAAATACGTCTGGTACCAGGATTTCCTGGACTTCCAGAAGAAGGAGGGCATTTTTAAAGCGCTGTTCACCCCCGCGGGCTACGGCGACGCCGATTCACGCTGGGACACCACCCGCATCACCGACTACGCCGAGATACTCGGCTTCTACGGCCTGGCATACTGGTACACTTTCCAGGTGTCGGCGCTGGGGCTGGGCCCGATCTGGATAGGCAAGAACGAGGAGATCAAGCAGCGCGCGGCGAAGCTCCTCAAAGAAGGGGCCATATTTGCCTTCGGCCTTTCCGAAAAGGAGCACGGCGCGGACATCTACTCCAGCGACATGATGCTCTATCCTCAGGGCGACGGCACCTACCGCGCCAACGGCGACAAGTACTACATCGGCAACGGCAACAAGGCCGCCATGGTATCGACCTTCGCCAAGATGGCCGACACCGGCGATTACGTCTTCTTCGTGGTCGACTCTCAGCACGAGAAGTACGAGTGCGTGAAGAACGTCATCGAGAACCAGTCGTACGTGGCCGAGTACGTGCTGCACGACTATCCCATCACCGAGGCAGACATCACCGACAAGGGACGCGACGCGTGGGACGCCTCGCTGAACACCATCAACGTCTGCAAGTTCAACCTGGGCTGGGGCTCCATCGGCATCGCGACCCACTGCTTCTACGAGGCCATGGAGCACGCGGCAAACCGCAACCTCTACGGCACCTACGTGACGGACTTCCCGCACGTAAAGCAGCTCTTCACCGACGCCTACTGCCGCCTGGTCGCCATGAAGCTTTTCGCGCTGCGCGCCACCGATTACATGCGCTCGGCGAACGCCACCGACAAGCGGTACCTGCTGTACAACCCAATGGTGAAGATGAAGGTCACAACGCAGGGCGAGGAGGTCATCAACCTGCTCTGGGACATCATCGCGGCGAAGGGATTCGAAAAAGACACCTACTTCCACATGGCCGCGCGCGACATACGGGCGCTTCCCAAGCTCGAGGGAACGGTGCACGTCAACATGGCGCTCATCATCAAGTTCATGGCCAATTACTTCTTCAATCCCGGGCAGTTCCCCGAGGTGCCGCAGCGCCGCGACGCGAAGAACGACGACTTCCTCTTCGACCAGGGCCCCACGAAGGGCCTGGGGAAGATTCAGTTCCACGACTACAACATCGCCTATAACAGCGTGAACATCCCCAACGTCGAGGTCTTCAAGAAGCAGATCGAGGTCCTCAAGGAGTTCCTGGCGACGGCCACCCCGTCGGAAGAACAGAGCAAGGACATCGACTTCCTGCTCATCATCGGCGAGCTCTTTACGCTCGTCGCGTACGGCCAGCTCATTCTGGAAAACAAGAAGATCTACAATGTCGAGGACGATCTCGTCGACCAGATCTTCGATTTCATGGTGCGCGACTTCTCGAAATACGCCCTGCAGCTCTATTCCAAGCCGTCGTCGAGCGAAAAGCAGCAGGAGGTGTGCCGGAAGATGATCATGAAGCCCGTAGTCAACGCCGCGCGTTTCGACAAAATATGGAAGGAACACGTGTACGCGATGAAGGGCCAGCACAGAATGAACGATTGATTCACGTCCGCATCCCGGGCACGCGATGTGCGCGTGCCCGGTTTTACCGCTCCGCCGACGCTCCCGACGAATATTAATTTGACATTGTATGGCATTCGTGTAGCATCAAGTCCGGTTTGCCTGCCCCCGACCCCGCCGCGCGGGGACGGAACACGGAAGTTGTACGCATCGTGCCGGCGCCCATAGAGCCGCCGGCGAGGAGCATCGGGGAAAAACCGGTAATGGAAGACATTCGAATCCTGATAGTCGAGGACGAGGCTCTCACCGCCGAAGACCTCAGACACACCCTGATCGGCTTCGGCTACCGGATCAGCGGAATCCTCGCCTCCGGAGAGGAGGCCGTCAAAGCGGCTCGCGAGAGCAGCCCTTCGCTCGTTCTCATGGACATCATGCTCCAGGGAGAAATGGACGGCATCGAGGCCGCCCGTCTCATTCAGGCCGAATCCCACATTCCCGTTATCTTCCTCACCGCGTATTCCGACACCGAGACGATCGAAAAGCTCCAGATCGCCGGATCCTACGGCTACATTCTGAAGCCCTTCGAACGCCGCGAACTCCTGGCCAACATCGGAATCGCGCTTCACAAGCACCGTCTCGAGATGCGAGTGATGGAAAGCGAGGAACGCTACCGCACGCTTTTCGAAAACTCGGTGGTGGGCATATTCCAGGCGACCGCCCAGGGC
>JAGODA010000217.1 GCA_017998475.1 Spirochaetota bacterium
ACTATTATGATGGTGGTAGATATGATGACGACGAGGATTCCGACGCGGGAGTAGAGGGTTTCTTCGGCTTCGAGTTCGACCTTGCGGGGCCGCTCGCCCTTATGCTCGAGGCGCGCTACGTGGTGCACGATATCGCGAACCGCGACCAGAACATGATAAAGCTCGGCGCCGGTATCCAGTACAGCTTCTGATAAACTTCGGATACTATATAAAAAGGCGCGGAAACCCTCCGCGCCTTTTTTTGTTTCCCGCCTTTCGCTGTCAGCCCAGCCGGCGTCGGTCGAAGTCGCCGCGCGTAAAGAGCGATATGACGCTCACCCCGGTCGCCTCGATGGCCTCGCGGCCGCCCTCCTCGCGGTCGATGATCACCACCGCGGCGATTACCTCAAGCCCCGCCTCGCGCATGCGCTCGATCGCCGTAATGGTGGACCCTCCCGTGGTTATCACGTCGTCGATCACCACCACACGCCTTACGCCGTCGAGTATGCCCTCTATCCATTTGGCGGTGCCGTGCTTCTTGGGCTCCTTGCGCACGATGATCGGCTTGATCGACACGCCCTGTCGGTGCGCCTCCAGGCTCGCGGAGAGCGCGATCGGGTCGGCCCCCAGGGTGAGCCCCCCGGCCGCGTCGGGCTTCAGGTTCCGTATGGCCTGAAACGTGAGCACTCCTACCAGCGAGAGCCCCTCGGGATCGAGCGTTGCGGCCTTGCAGTCGAAGTAATACGGGCTCTGGCGCCCGGAAACAAGCGTGAACGGCGGATTGTCGCGATAGATAAAGGATTTCGTGTAGAGGATTTCAAACAGCCTGTCGCGTTCGGTGTGATGCATGGTCGCTCTCCTTGTATGTGCAGCATGTCATGCGCCCGATGGCGCTTTATAATCCTCGGCAACCGGATCGGCCCGGTACCCATATGCAGGCTCCCTTACGGTCCCTGCCAGGGTGAGGAGGCCGACGAGCAAAGGGTGCTCTGACCCCTTATATGGCGCTCTCACGGGAGCCTTCTCCGATCCCTTGCCAGGCGCTCGTACCTAGGCGGCCGCAGAGTGCGTCCTCAATGCTCTGACACCTTTGGCCGGAGGGTTTACCGAGAGTGCTCTGACCCCTTCGGTCAGCCGGCCACAGGGCTTACCAGGAGTGCTCTGACCCCATATCTACGGCCGGCCCCCGGGCCGCCCGGATAAAACCGGATTTACAGTAGGCCACGGCCGGAACCCTCTCGGTCAGGAATTCATTTTAAGGGTGCTCTGACACCTCTGGCCGGATGGCAATGCTTACTCCATCCCTTCCCATTGTCCAGTCCGTTTTATGGGGATGGCGGTATTTGCGGGAATCGGTCGATTCCTGAAGGCTTAGCAACATTCGGTTGGCTGGAATGGTGCTCTGACACCGCCGGTCGGTTCATCGGGATTTATTCTGTACTCGGAAGGCGCTCTGACCCCTTGCCGGGGCGTTCACCAGGTCTTTTTTCATTTTTTGTAGTCCTGGGCTACTGCAAGAGTGCTCTGACCCCGGATTCTCGGTTTCATGACGAGCCGGGTATTTGTAACCCCCTTACCGGGGTGCTCTGACCCCTTTTTTGCCGGCAATCCCGATTACTATGTGCTCTGACACCATCATCGGCGTTCCGGGGCTTCCATTCGGGGTCGTTAAGGTATGTGCTCTGACACCACGCTAGTCCAAATGCACCGATTTAAGATGCTCTGACACCATGATTCAGGGTTTCCGTTATTTCCCGAAACGCTCCGGCCACAGGCGCGCGAGCCTCTCGGCTATGGCCTTCTCGCTTCCCTCGCTCGAGGGCCGGTAGTAGTGTTCGGAGGCCAGTTTTTCGGGGAGGTACCGTTCGTGGATAAAATGTCCCTCGTAATCGTGCGGATAGCGGTATCCTTTTGAATAGCCCATCCCGCTCATGAGCTTGGTCGGTGCGTTTCGAAGGTGCATGGGTATCTCGATGGAAAAATCGCCCGCGCGCTCCTTCGCCTTCATGAGGGCCATGTACGAGGCATTGCTCTTGGGTGACGACGCGAGGAAGGTCGCGCACTGGGCCAGGATGATTTCGGCCTCCGGGGGGCCGATGTTCTGGGCCGCGGTCATCGCCGCGACCGCTATCGGCAGGGCCTGCGGCGAGGCGTTGCCCACGTCCTCCGAGGCGAATATCACCATGCGGCGCGCGATGAACACCGGATCCTCGCCGGAAACGAGCATCCGGGCGAGGTAGTAGACCGCCGCGTCGGGGTCGGAACCCCTCATCGACTTGATGAATGCCGAGATGGTATCATAGTGGCGGTCGCCGGCGCGGTCATAGTATACCACAACGCCGCGAAGCGCCTCGGCGATCACCTGGTCGGTTATCGGCCCCTCTCCTGCCAGGAGGGCCGCCTGTTCGAGCACGTTGAGCATACGCCGCGCGTCACCCTGCGCCAGGGCGACGAGTTTTTCCTTTTCCGAAGTGTCGATCCGCACACCCGACGCGGCAAGCGCCGGATCTCCCTCGAGCGCGCCTTCGAGTATCCGCATGAGGTCCTTTTCCGCAAGCGGGTGCAGGCGAACCACCCTGCAGCGGGAGAGAAGCGGCGCTATCACCTGAAACGAGGGATTCTCCGTGGTCGCTCCTATGAGTACGATGTCCCCGGATTCGACCGCGCCGAGGACCGCGTCCTGCTGGGCCTTGTTGAAACGGTGTATTTCATCGAGGAAGAGAAGGGTCTGCACACCGTTCTTCCGGTTTTCCTTCCCGCGTTCGATCACCTTGCGCACCTCGGGCACACCCGACGAGACCGCGCTGAGAAAATGCGCTTCCATGCCGCAATGTCCGGCGATAAGCCGCGCCAGGGTTGTCTTTCCGCATCCCGGCTCCCCCCACAACAGCATGGAGAACACGGTCTTTTTGTCTATCACGGAACGCAGTATTTTCCCCGGCCCGAGAAGGTGCTCCTGGCCGACAAACGCCTCCAGTGTCCCGGGACGACAGCGTTCGGCCAGCGGGCGTATGTCTCTGTCGTTTTCCATAATATTGTATCGTCTTATCTGAGCGAACCTGTCCGCCGGTCCGGTCAGCATCGGCCTTCCTAACAGGAAGAGGCCGGTGGATTGGGACGGGACGTTCTCTGGCGAGAGGTGCTCTGACCCCATTTCAGAATGACTGCAATAAATATCCCGCTATTTAACTGCGAAATGCCTTCCTTTCGGTCTGTTTTCTTATTTATGCCGGTCTGTGCACCTGATTCCCGCCCCGCGGTAAGGGTGCTCTGACCCCTTTTCTGGGGGTATGGCTTCATTAGCCGATAGCATTGCGCAGGCATAAAAAAATCCGGCGTGAACCGGATTTTTTTGTGGTACTTCAGCCCCGGGATTACTCCTCGTCGGTGCGCTCTTTCGTTACAACGCGGACATTAACGAAACGCCGCCCCCGGCTCTGCGCCGCGAACCGCCTGATCTTCTTGATCCGACGCCTTTCGGCCTCTTCTTTTTTGCGCTTTTTTTCTTCGCTGGGTTTCTCGTAATACCTGCGGCGCTTGAGCTCCTTGAAAATACCTTCGAACGCCATCTTCTTTTTAAGGTTTTTGAAGGCCTTTTCGATATCGCCGTTTACTTCAACTTCTATAGGGCTGGGCATCTGCTTCTCACATCCTTTCAAGTGTAATTTTAGCCGACTCTATTGACGCACGCGTATTTTGTCAATAAAAAATACACTACGGCGCGCCATCGGTTCGATACGCGCGCCGCATATGCTTGATAATCGCTGATTAAAGCCTACTTCCCGGCTATAAGTGATTCGACCAGCCCAACAATCTTCGCGATTTCGGCGGCATTGGCCGGATTGCTCTTCCTGAAGTAGTTGATGTATTTCACCTTGCGGTCCTTGCCTATGACCATGCACACCGAAGCGTCGTTGCAATTGGCAAGCCCCCATGCGTTTTTAAGAGCATAATTCGGATCTGTCAATATCTTGGTGTTGTATTTCTGCTCCTTGCCCTTGATGACCTTGCGAATGATGAAATTCGGCGCCTTGGAATCCTTCAGGTTCGCGATCCCCTGGCCGCGATACTGGGCCTCCGGGAACTTTTTCGCCTTGAGGGCATCGGATACCGGGTCACTCAGGTCGGCGGCGTCAGCATCGTTATAGAATACCGTGAGCACTTTCGCACCGAGATCGGGTATCTGTGCGGGATTATCGATCGCATCGCGAATCGTTACGTTCGATACCGTGTCGCCGACACCCGCGGCGTCAAGCTGTCCGACGAAAAACGCCAGGGACAGAATAAGAGCCAAAATCGCGACTTTTTTCATGGATAAAACCCCCCTCTTGAATAGTGTAGAATATGTACGGACTTTTATTCCGTGGTCTGCCATACAGGCTACCCGCCGAGGGCACGCTTGTCAACACATTATACTTTTCGTTATAATACTCACGGGTGCATGCCGGTATCGCGAATCGCGATGTGTGAGACGGGTCCTCCGCAACCCTATGGCCGGTCATATCAACCGGACCGGAGGATATGACCGGACCAACTCTGCCTGTCGCCTATTTATGCTTGACCTAAGCACTGGCAGGGGTATATGCTCATTTGCATGGGCAGTTCAGTATACTTTGGATAATTCGCCGCTTTATTTCCGAACGGTTTTCCTCCCCGGAAGGGACAGAGCGATGATCGGCAGGATTCCGCGGGATTTGTTCATGGTATATCATTTATCCATCAAGGAGGATTCACAGACATGACAGGCGCCAGAAGAACCGTTTTTACCCTCATCATGATCGCGGCGTTCGCTTTCGCTTCGGCCGGCTTATTCGCGGAGCCCTCACCGGTAGGGACATGGAAGACCATCGACGACGTCACCAAGGAAGCAAAGTCCTTCCTTGAAATCACCGAGAAAGACGGCAAGCTCTACGGCAAGGTCGTCAAGCTCGTAAAGAAACCCGGCGAAGATCCCAATCCCCTCTGCACCAAGTGCACGGGCGCGAACAAGGACAAGCCGATCATCGGCATGACCATCATGTGGGGCCTCTCCAAGGATGGTGACGCATATACCGGCGGAAAGATCATGGATCCCGACAACGGCAAGACTTACAGCTGCAAGATCAAGGTCATCGACGGCGGCAAGCGCCTCGAGGTCCGCGGTTTTATCGGCATTTCGCTGGCCGGCCGCTCCCAGTACTGGGTGAAGGCGGACTAGTTCGATCCCGGACGGGGGCCGTGTAAGCGGTCCCCGTCGCTCTCCTTCGCCCGGCCGGCACTCCCGCACGCGGCGGGCCTTCCCATCACCCGCGCGCCGTTACATAAAAATCGATTGAATTCCCATACGCCTGCCTTATGACGAGGTACATATACTCTAAACTCGCTCTGACACCCGCATCCCCATGGGAGGAACCGCGTGAACTATCTGATTATCGGTAATGGAGTCGCAGGCACCGAGGCGGCGCTCGCCATTCGCAAATCGGACTCGGACGGCACGATCACCGTATTGACCGCCTCGCCGCATCCGTATTATTACCGCCCAAGCGTTATCGAATATCTGGCGAACGGCATAACGCGCGAGCGGCTTATTATCTACAAACCCGACTTCTACGAGAAAAACCGCGTCACAACGCTGCTCGGCACGACCGTCGGAAGGATCGTGCCGGATAAAAAGCTGGTGCTCGATTCG
>JAGODA010000218.1 GCA_017998475.1 Spirochaetota bacterium
CGCCGGTGATCTCCATCACCCGCGAGACGACGTTTTCCTTCTTATAGTCGATGATGTGGGCGATGCCCTGGGACTTCGCGTAAGCGGCCTTTTCGGGGCTGTCGGCGAGCCCGATTATTTCTATGCCCGCGAGCCTGGCGAGCTGTCCAATGGCGGTGCCGATTCCGCCCGCCGCAGGATACAACAGCACCGTCTGCCCGGATTCGATCCGCCCGAAATGGTGCAGCATCAGGTGGGAGGTGAGGTAGGTGGTCGGGAACACGGCGGCCGCGTCCATGTCGACACCTTCGGGGACGGGCACTGCGGAGAAGGGGCCCGCCTTGACGTATTCGGCGTAGCATTCGCCGCCCATCACTATGACCTTCTGTCCGGGGGCGAGGTTCGTTATCTGGCTTCCGACGGCCTCCACCGTGCCGCTGGCCTCGGTGCCCGGAATGAAGGGCAGCGGCGGCATCTCGGGATAGAGGCCCTGTCGCATGCGCACGTCGGCGTAGTTCACCGAGATCGCCTCCGTGCGGACAAGCACCTCGCCGTCGCCCGGACGCGGGGTGGGGACATCGACGTATTCCAGCGCGCTCGAAGGTCCGGTCCTGCTCACTTGTATCGCTTTCATTGAAATCACATCCATCCTATTATTCGGTCCGCCACGCGAAGCGATCTTCACATCGAAACTCTTTCGGGCAGTCCGTGTAATGCTAAAATATGAACTATGTTCATTATATGAAACATGTTCATATAATGGGTATGATGTCAATACTTTTTATTGCGCGATGAGACCGCCGGGCGACGATCATACCGTCGCCCGCGGCCATGGCTGATATCAGAGATTGACCTTGAGGCCTTTTTCGATGAGATATTCCTTTACCTGACGGATGCTGAAGGTACGGAAGTGGAAGACCGATGCGGCAAGGAGAGTCGAGGCGCCGCCCTTCGCCACCCCTTCGTAAAAATGCTCGAGCGTGCCCGCGCCCCCCGAGGCGACCGTAGGAAGGCCCGAGGTGTCGGCGACCGCCCTTGTGAATTCCAGGTCGTAACCCTTGAGGGTCCCGTCGCCGTCCATGCTGGTGGGAAGGAGCGTTCCCGCGCCGAGGTCGCGGCAGCGGCGCGCCCAGTCGATCGCGTCCAGGCCCACCGGCCTGGTGCCGCCCGAGACAACCAGCTCGAAGCCGGAGGGCATGGCGGCGTTGCGCCGGGCGTCGATCGCGACGGTAACGCGCTGTGGGCCGTACTTCTTCGCCGCGGCGCCAACGAGCTCCGGGTCCTTCACCGCGGCGCTGTTCATCGATACTTTCGCCGCTCCCGCCTCGAGCACCAGCTCGATGTCCTCCAGCGAGTTGATGCCGCCGCCCATGGTGAGCGGTATGCCGATTACGGCCGAAACCTGGCGCACCCATTCGAGACGGGTTTTGCGGTTCTCGAGCGTCGCGGCGATGTCGAGCATGGCGAGCTCGTCGGCTCCCTCGTCCTGATAAAAGCGCGCGTTCTCCACCGGGTCGCCCGCGTCGCGGATATTTACGAAGTTGACGCCCTTGACGACGCGCCCTTCCTTCATGTCGAGGCAGGGCATGATTTTGATTGTATCCATGGAAGATCTCCGCTGATTGAAGTGGCGCGCGTACCGTACGCCGCGCGTGCATGTGTAGTACATTCACCCGAAACAGGCAAGAGAAATACGCGGCGGACAGGATGGACCGGGGCAGGTTTCTGTTTTCGGTACGGTGCGGCAAAAGCAAGCCGCCGGGAAGGCCCGGCGGCTTGCGCAAGCATTTCCGATGCGCCGGCGTTACGGGTGATTCGTGAATTTGTCGCCGAGAGTGCCCTTGTGGCAGAGGGCGCAGTCCATCTTCACCTTGGCCCCGTGCTCCATCTTGACCTCATGGCATTTGTAGCAGTACTTCGCGTGTTCGCCGAGACCACCAAACTTGAAATTCCCTGCGAGATTGGCATTCAGTATTTCGGCGGTTTTCTTCGCCACGTCCGCGGTAACCCTGGCGCAGCGCTCGGAGCGCTCGTCCGAGTCCATGGTGAAACCGGATTTCTTGGCCCAGCGCGCGAGGGTGGAGTGGCACAGGACGCTTCCGGTTTCGGACGATGGTATGGGCTTGGTCTCCTTGTTCTGTTTAGCCGGCTTGTATACAGGCAGCTTCGTTTTCTCGTACCAGACGTAGAGTTCGGATATAAGGTCCTTCCTCGGGCCTTCCTTGCCGAGTTTTCCGCCCTTTCCCGTGGTGAGCAGCCCTATCGCGCACGCCGCGCCGTTCAGCGCGCCGCACAGGGAGCCGAAGTCCTCGATTCCTCCCTGAAAGCAGATGAACATTTCGGAGGGAAACTTGTAGCCGAGCTGACTTACAATGGCGTTGAACACGCCATACCCGCATCGCCCGGTCCAGAACCCCTCGTAACCGAGAGCGGCGGTTTTGTTCGGATCGAGTCTTTTGTACGTCCACGGGTGCGCCGGGAATTCCTGGGCGTAGCCGCTGAGCCCTCCAAGCAGCGAAGCACCGACCACGGATACGCCGACGACCGAACCGCCTACGAGCAAATCCTTCCTCGTCAGGTCCTTGTCCATGTGATCCTCCTGAATGGTTTCGTTTTGTTGCTGCGTGATATCGACCGAGACTATCTTGAACGGGAAGCTCCCGATAAGATTCACCGCGTAATCACGTCAAGAGGTTAGTGGAAGAGTCATGTACGACGACGGCGCGAACGAATGATTGATACGAGTAACGCATGGGAGTGAAGCGGTTTCGGCGGTCGGCCCGGGCGGGGCTGGCCGCGTGACGCGCGAAGACCGATCACCCCGGAAAGATATCCTCGAACCGGAACAGCATACTCGTCCGTCCGGCTGATGTCAACCAATATACGACACCCTGAAAATTATTTCCTTATCGCAAATGGTTATCATTATGTAAAGCGCGGCGGTGAGTATTAATGCTGGAATACAACGGGGATATGAGGTACTGATTATTAACGGGCATGGCGTGCACGGCCCGGCGTGAGAGAAACGTCACGCAGCCTTTCTGTGTACAGGAAAATCCCATGAATCTGAAATGGACGCTGTACGCGCTTGCGGGAATGATAATCCTCGCGGTGTGCTATTGTATTGTCGGTACGCTGATTGACGAGAATCGGGCCGACAGGCTCTGGAAGGAGATAAAAGCCTCCGCGGACGGGGTCAGCCTCGCGGCCTTCGATCCGCGGGCGGCCGCGGAACCGGTCCGGAGATATCACCGCGCGGCGGTCCGCCCGGGCACCGCTCCGTTCCGCGGAGTGGAGATCGTGATGGAGGGTGAATTCAGGCTCGGAGATTCGTGGGCGCCGCTCGAAGCACGGCAGATACTCGTTCCGGGAAAGGGTTTTGTCTGGAAGGCGAAGGTCGGATCGGGATTGTTGTCGATGAAAGGCTTCGATGCCTATTATAAAAACGAGGGAAGCGTCAACTTCCGGCTGTGGGGGCTGGTGCCTGTCGCCAGGTTCGCCGGGCCGGACATCACGAGGGCGGCGAAGGGGCGCCTGCTGGCGGAGACGACTCTCGTTCCATCGGCCCTCTTCGGCCTGTACGGCAGGCGTTTCCGGGCGTTGGATTCAAGGCGCATAGAGGGCCGGATCGACGTGGACGGCGAAGAAACGACGATAGAGATCGGCATCGGCCAGGACGGCGCGCCCGTCGAGGTCGTCATCATGCGCTGGGGTGACGTAAACCCGGAAAAGCGGTTCACGTATCTGCCGTTCGGCATCCGGTTCATCAAAATCGCAACCATAGACGGTTGCACGGTTCCGGTCGAGATGGCCGGGGGGTGGAATTACGGCACTCCCGCGTACAGGGAGGGCATACGCCTGCGCTTCAGGGAGGTGCGGTTCTTCTAGGGTCCGGCGGGCGGAACGGGCTTTGTGATTGACAGAGCTCCCTTCAGGGTATAGCGATATCGGGTCACATCGTCCGGAGCCAGACCATGTACGTTTCACTGGGTGTGCAGATTACCTTCTTCGGCTGCGGCCTCTGCCTGCTGCAGGCGCTCGAACGCGCGCTTGAGCCGGGAAGGCGCAACGTGCCCGGCATCCTGTTCTATCTCTTCAACGGCGTTATCATGCTCGGCATCGGCCTTCTCGCGCTCGGTGTGCCGGCGCGGTATCCCGGATCGATATTCCTCTTCCTCACGGCGCTCTTCGCGATCGGTCCCCTCAATCTCTTCTATTATCATACGCTTCTCTACCGCAACGTGCCGATGCCGTATCGCGTCGGCCTTCACCTGGCCCCGGCGAGTGTGTCCCTCGCGTGCGAGATTCTGTTCCAGGCGCTGGACGGCACGATGAAGCGCGACATCATCGGCGCGCTGCTGTACGATCCGCTGAGCACCGTTCTTTCGGCTCCGCTGGCCCTCGGCTCTCTGCATATCGCGGGCTACGCGTTTTTCATCATGCGGGTCGTCATGGCGGATATCGGCATCGGCCGAACGGGCAGGGAATTCAGGTTCATCCTGTTCGTCGCGGTCAGCATCGTTCTGGTGATAGGCGCGGTCCTCGGAGGTTTCCTGGCCGGGAAGCCCGCGGTATTCATTACGGGCAGCATTCTCAACGTCCTCATCCATATCTCGCTGTACATCGGCATCCGCGTCCATCCCCAGTTTTTCTCGGCCCTCAAGCGCGATATAAAGATGAAACGATACGAAAAATCGATGCTCGCCGGGCTCGATACCGCCATCATCTCCGACCGCCTCGTGGAGCTCATGCGCGAGGAGCGCCTCTATCGCGACAGCGAGGTTTCGCTCGCCTCGCTCGCCGGACGCATGTCGATCTCGCCGCATCAGCTTTCCGAGCTCCTCAACGAGCGCCTCCGGACGGGCTTCCACGATTTCGTCAACAGCTTCCGCGTGGACGAGGCCTGCGAGATCCTCCGTCGTGAACCGGGCGCGAGCGTCATCGCCGTGTGCTTCAGGGTGGGTTTTAACACCAAGTCGTCCTTCAACGCGGCCTTCAGGAAGAGGACCGGACTCACTCCCAGCGAGTACCGGAACGGCCGCTCCCCGCGTTGATTTTTTTCGTAGCAGTTTATAAGAACGGTCGACAGATCGGCCGGGATATGGTTAAAAATAACCCGGTGTTGCCATACGTCGAAACGGCCGGGGAAGAGCATGAAAACGCTTGTAACCGGGGCGACCGGGTTCATAGGGTCGGTCCTCGTCGGGGAGCTCGTTCGGAAGGGACACGGTGTGCGGGCCCTGGCGCTTCCGGGCGAGGACGCGTCCGCGCTGGAGGCGGCGGGAGTCGAGGTGGTCCGCGGCGACCTGACCGTCCCGGAGAGCCTGCGGGGTATCTGCGCGGGCCGTGACGCGGTCTTTCACCTGGCCGCGCGCGTCACCGACTGGGGCTCCCGCCGCAGTTTCTATGACGCGATCCTCGGCGCGACACGAAATCTCCTCGCCCATGCGGCGGGCGTATCGGGCCGCTTTGTATACATCAGTTCCATCGCCGCCCTCGGGCTCGGTTCCCACCTGAAGGGCGTTACGGAGACCGCCGCTCCCCGTAAATCGGGCGTTCCCTACAATGACGCGAAGGCCGACACCGAGGCGCTCGTCCGCGAATATCACGAATCGGGGAAAATCGACTGCGTCATCGTGCGCCCGGCCAATGTTACCG
>JAGODA010000219.1 GCA_017998475.1 Spirochaetota bacterium
GCCCGGATCCCCGGCTCGGCTGAGGTTGACGGTGGGAACGAGGATGGGGACGGCTGGCGACTGTTGCAATGTAATGTTTCGCTTCTTGCTTTAACTGAGGGTCATGAAAAGGAAACGACTGTCTCTGATATACACGGCAATAAACTGCATTGGCATAAAATCCTAGGGTATGGCACTATTGTTGCGGCTATAGCGACGGTTGCCACCGGTTTCACCGGCCCCGAGGGGCCGCATTGCGGCATGGCCGCGCTTTCGACAGGGCTTGCCGCGGCAACCTGTGTCAACGGTTTCTGGACATACGGCAACATATTCACCGCCGGCGATACACGGTTAAATGTTCACGCGATGTCGGGTATGCTCTCGACTATCGGCTTTGGCGCCGCGACGATACTGGCCGACGACGCGCCCCATGGCGAGATCGGAGCCGCTTCCGGGATGCTGTTCATGGTGACGTTGGGCGTGGTATATTTCTGATGCCGATCCGCGTTATTGTGGTTACGGGCGGGCATGTCGTGCCGTTACCAAATATAGTTGTATTGAATATTGTCGGGATGGGGAATCGTTCCCAGCGAATTCAGACGGAATATTTTTCCAAAAATTGCACAGTGGCCTCGAGCGCCCTGGCCCGGTGGCTGATGCGGTTCTTTTCTTCCAGGCTGAGCTCGGCCATGGTGCGGTCCGTTCCCTCTACAAGGAACACGGGATCGTATCCGAATCCCTGGTTTCCGCGCATTGCATGAATGATGCTTCCCTCGCATATACCCTCGGCGGTATGGAGAACGGCGTCCGGGCGGGCGACGGCCATGACGCATACGAACCGGGCACAGCGGCGTCCGTCCGGAACGGGTGCCATTTTTTCGAGCAGGAGCTCGCACCTTTCGGCATCGGTGAGGCCGGGTCCTCCGAACCGCGCTGAATATATGCCGGGAGCGCCGTCAAGCGCGTCGACGACCAGCCCGGAGTCGTCCGCGAGCGAGGTCATGCCCGTGAATGAAGCGACAGCGAGGGCCTTTATGACCGCGTTTTCAGTGAAGCTGTCGCCGTCCTCGGCGATGTCGGGGATTTCCGGAAAATCAGCGAGCGACAGCACTTCCATGTCCGGCACCGAACAGAGCCTGTCCCGCATTTCGCGGACCTTGTTGGTATTTTTAGTTGCAATAACCAGTTTCATGGTGCCATAGTAGGGCAAAGAGAGGGGAGCGTGAAACCGTTTTTTTCATAAAATCTCGCGTTTTCCGACGATTCGGCGTGCCCTTAGGCGGGCCGCCGGTCAATCCTCCGACTCGATTGGCATATATGAACAGAAGGTTTCTTTCTATAGTAAGTCTGCTCGTCATTCCCGATATCGTGCTCGCCGGCTATCTTCTCATGGTTTTTCGTTCTCAGCGGGAGGCCCTCGGCGGCTTTCTCCTGCCACTCCTGCTCGTGGTCTGCGCGTTGCTCTTCATCAAGATCGCCATACTGACTATACTGGGCAAATATTATTATCTTGACCGCATCGGGTTCATAAAACGCATCATCGCCGAGTTTAAAAAAGGCAAATATTACATGCCGCGCTTTTCGCTGAAGGGCAGGGACGAGCTGGCGGGAGTATTCAGGGACCTGACCGTCATCGGAAAGCATTTCGAGGACATCGTCTCCACACAGAAGGGCGAGATCGAACAGTTGCGTGAGATGTACAACAACATCGTCCTTTCGATGAGTTCATATTTCCTGGTGCTCGACGAGGACGAGGACGTTCTCTTCGCGAACGAGAGCTTCTGCCGGAAGTTCCAGTACCAGCAGGGCGAGCTGTACGGAAAGAACATAGAGGAGGTCTTCTATTTCCTCACGGGGAGGGTCCGGGAAGCCATCGGAGCGCTACGCGCGACGGGCGAGTCGATCATCCTTGAGAAGACCCACCTGCTTTCGAAGAAACGCATCAGCGTGATAGCCGACATCAAGATCTCGCGGATGGTTGTGCAGGGCAGAAACCAGATCATCATGGTGATCGACGACATCACAAACCGCTGCCGGAAGGATTACCAGATCACCCTGCTCAGCCAGATCTCCGAATCGATCCGCCGCGACGAGGAGCTCGACGAGGTGCTCTTCACCATTCTCACCGGGGTGACCTCGGGTTCGGGACTGGGATTCAACAGGGCCATGCTCTTCCTGGTCGATGAGAAGGAACCCGCGCTGGTCGGCAGGATGGCGGTGGGGCCGGATTCGATGGATGAGGCCATTGAAATATGGAGCTCCCTACCCTCCGGGAAGGTGGATCTTCTCGACCAGTTCAAGGGATTTTCCAACGGGCAGCGGAAGGGTGAAAAACTGCTGGCGAAAGTGGTCTCCTCGCGTTTCCCGCTGGATCCGGGAAGCGTCCTGACCACGGCGATTGAAAACGTCGAAAGCATCCACGTGAAGGACGCCGACATTGACGAAAGGATCGACGGGGAGCTTCGTGAACTGATGGATGTTCGCGAATTCGTGGTGGTCCCGCTCGTGGCCGTCAACAGGGCCATTGGCGTGATAATGGCCGACAACAAGTTCAACCAGGTACCGATCATCGGAGACAGTATCGAGCTTCTGTCGATTTTCGGGTTCCAGGCGGCTTTGTCCATAGAGAGCTACAACAATCTCTCGGCGCTGAAAAAGGAGATGCAGAAGATAACCGACCGTCAGGAGGCTATCGTGGAGACCGAAAAGCTGGCGGCCGTGGGAAGGATCGCCGCGCATATCGCGCACGAGATACGCAATCTCCTCGTTACGATGGGAGGGTACGCGCGGCGTATACTTCAGCTCGGCCGCGAGGCGGCACGGCACGAGCAGCCCATACGCTCGGCCGCTTCGGTAATACTGAAAGAATCCGAGCGTCTGGAAAAGGTCCTCTCGAACGTGATGGACTTCACCAGGCCATCGCCCTATATTCAGGAATTCAACAGCGTGAACGACGTTATTCACGATACAGTCGACCTCCTGCGCAACCTCTTCCAGGAGCGCCGGATCGACGTGCGCCTGCAGCTCTCGCCTGATACTCCGCTCGTCAAGTCGGACTTTAACCAGATGAAACAGCTCATGCTTAACCTGGTGCAGAACGCGATCGACGCCACACCGCCTGAAGGTGTCGTCGAGATCGCCACAGGGGCCGACGCGCGAAGTGTGAGCATTTCCGTTCGCGACAGCGGGACCGGCATACGCGAGGACGATCTGGGAAGAGTGTTCGAGCCGTTCTATACCACCAAGGTGACAGGGGTCGGGCTCGGGCTGGCGATCGTGAAAAGGATCGTAAACGACCACAACGGCGAGATCTCGGTGAGGAACCTCCCTCACGGGGGTACGGAATTCAGGGTCGTGCTGAACATACCAGGCGTTTAGGACGCGTTACCTCGTACGTAACGGCTAATCCGCTCCCGGGGCTGTTACCGGACGTCTGTTTCGCGGCAGTCTTTCCAGCACGAGCTTGTAGGAGTGGTCCACCATCGCTCGAAGCTCGGTATCGGGCACGCCGCCGTCAAGAGACACGGTGTTCCAGTGGGCCTTGTTCATGTGATATCCGGGTGAAACCGAGGAATACCTCTCGCGCAATTCCATGGCCAGGAAAGGATCGCATTTCAAATTGACCGAGGCGGGGGATCCGTCGAGCGAGATGAGTGCGAATATCTTCCCGCCCACCCGAACGGCCTCAACCCCGCTCCCGAAAGGGAAATCGGCCGAGGCGCCCGGTCTGGCGCGGCAATAGGTTCGAAGCCCTTCGACATCCACCGCGCGCCGGCTCAGGCTTTAACGTCTATGGTAGAACCCTTTGAATCATCGCGAACGCTCTGCTGTTCCGGCTCCCCGGCGCTCTTCTTCACCTGGTCGATAAAATCGCGCGAATTGTCGAAAGCGGACCGGCCGACGACGTCGGTCCCCGTAACCTTGTGTATGTCCATACACCCCTCCCTTGGTGGTCAGAATGCATGAAATATACCGGAACCGGCCGCCGGGATCAAGTGGTTTTTTAACCAGTGGGAAACGCGTGGGCGGAAAGGGACGGGCGCTCGATTGACGGAGAAAGGGGTCGCTCGCACCGCAGGGATGGCTTTTACACCGCACGACTGACGTTGAGAATGGCTTGACTTTCGCCGGCGATGTCGCACCGTACAGGCACAGAAACAGAAGCGCAGTTCCCGCCGGTTATCGTCGGGAAGCCTCGCACCCGGTGTAAAAATTTTACCATATTACGGCCTGACGGGCGGTGTCGTCCGCGGGAGGAAATCTACATTCGTCGTGATAGGTCAATCTTCGGGAGCGGGTAAGATATGAACATCATGCGTGTGCGCTGTCTCGTTATGCCGTTGCTTCTGACCGGATGTATCGTAAGCGGGGTCCCGATAATGGATCAGTCCGAGGCGCCGACAGGTGACATGGGATATCTCTACGGTCGCTTCCGGATGGAAAACGGAGGAAACGTAAGCCTGCAACTGGTGCTGACGAATGTGAAGAACGGCCTCCAGTATCGTATCCCGCTCGAGAGAAGCTCCTTTTTCGGAGAAAGGAAAGGCGACATCTACGCGTTTTCGCTCAAGCCCGGCGAATACCGGCTTACGCACATAGCGGCGGTGATCACCGCAAATGGACGGATAAACGAACAGCTTTCGCGGTTCACCGATGAACGCTATTCGCGGCCGGTTGTAGTGGAGGCCGGCAGGAAGCAGTATCTCGCGGATTTTACCGGCAGTGTGGAAAGAAAAATATTTACCGCGAGATGGGGGTTGTCCCGGATTACGGATAATTTCGAGGGCACCACGAACGAGCTGAACACACTGTACGCGGGCCTGCGGGACCTGCCCGCGCGCAGGCTCTTCGAATGAGCGCTCAGTGCAGTCGATTCTTCCGGAGCTCTGAGAGCCTGCTTCTTGCGTCCGCGAGCGGTCGTACCAGCGTCGGAGGGCAGTGTTCGATGAAGAGCTCGAGGCTCGCGATGGCGTCGCGGTCTTTTCCCTGCGCGAGCTGTACCAGGGCGCGGTTGTAATATGCCGTAAAATGCGTCGGGTCGAGCGCAATCGCGCTGCTGTACGCCTTCTCGGCCCGCGCGCTGTCGTTTCTTTTCTGGTACAGCACGCCCAGGTTGTAGTGGGACAGAATGAAGTTCCCGTCGATTTCGATCGCCCTCCTGAAGCGTTTTTCGGCCCTGTCGAGCTCGCCTCTTTCCATGCAGACCATTCCCAGGTTGTTTTCCACTTCCGCGTTTTTTTCGAGCGCCGCGGCCTTCTCCCAGGCGGATTCCGCTTCATTGAGTTTCTTCTCTCTATAGTATACAAGCCCGAGATGCGCCCATGCCGGGGCGAAAGCATCGTCGAGCCTGAGGGCCTCGTTGAACCGCATGGCGGCCTTCTCAGGTTCGTTCAGGTGCATGTGCGCGAGCCCGAGGTTGAACCTGTACAGGGGACGGTCGGGTTGCAGCGTTACTGCCTTTTCGAAGTCCTTGAACGCCCGCCGCGCCTCACCGAGCCTGAGGCGGCAGTTTCCGGAATTGTTCGCATACTCGGCTTCTTCGGGATCGACGCGCGCCGCCTCGATGAACAGGCCCAGGGCGTCGGCATATTTGCCGGAGTTGAAGAGGGCGAGTCCGTC
>JAGODA010000220.1 GCA_017998475.1 Spirochaetota bacterium
TATCCACCCTTTTTACGTCGCGCTCGTAAAAAAAAGATCCCGCCAGAAAGGGCGCGCCGCTCACAACCGCGAACAGCGGAAGAAGTTTGAAGGCGGTGATGAGGTCGAAGCGGTCGGACACCATTCCGATGAAGATCGGCCCCAGTGACGATCCCAGCAGACTCTGTACTATAACCGCCACGCTGTAGGAGATGGCCCGGAGCCCGGGGTGCACCACATCCTGGGTTACGGCCGACGCGCCGGGTATGAACAGGGCCGCGCAGAGACCAACCGCGATGATGACGCCGTACTGCGCAGTACCCGAAAAAAACTGGAATGCGACGAACATAAGAGCGGCCGTTAAAAAGGAAGAGAAGGCGGGAAAGCCCATCCGGGCCGAGAGGCGTTTCTTGCGAAGCCGGTCGGTCAGAAAGCCGCCCAGGGGACCGCCGACCATCGCCAGAAGCATGATGACGGAGGCCTTCGGGCCGGCCTTGTCCATGGGGAGTCCGTCGATCCTGTTGTAGTACGTGGGAAGCCATGTGATGAGGCCGACCGTAAAAAACATGTTGCCGGCGTAGCCGAAATAGGTGAACAGCAGCGATGGCGTCGACAGGATGGTCCGCATGATGTCCGGGGCCTTCATCCGGCGTTCAGCGCGCCCTCCAGCCGCCGATCCGGCGGCAACCAGATCGACGGTTCGGTAGTCGCGAACCCTTAAGAACAGAAGCGCCACGACGAGTCCGGGGATCGCGACGATGCCGAACGCGTGACGCCAGCCGTATTTTTCAGCGATGACACCGCCGAGTACTATGCCGAGGGCCGCGCCGAGCGGATACGCGGCGTTCCAGATCCCGTTCATGGTGGAACGCTTCTCCTCGGGAAAATACGCTGATATCATCGCGTAGCCGGCCGGAACGTAGCCCGCCTCCCCCACTCCAAGCGCGGTGCGCGCGGCAAAAAGCTGTCCGAAATTCCTGGTGAACGCGCACGCCCCGCAGGCGAGGCTCCACAGCGCGGCCATAATCCCGATGCTTTTTTTCCTGCTCCAGCGGTCCACCAGTATCGAAATGGGCAGCGTAAGAACCAGCACCGCCCAGGTCACCGTCGACATGAGCAGGGCGCACTGCGTGTCGGTCAGGCCCCAGTCCGCCTTAAGGTGCGGGAAAAGCGACGCGATAACGTACCGGTCAGTAAAGTCCAGCATATACAGGATAAAAAGCAGCACGAAGACATAATAGGCATAGCCCCTCGACACCTCGAACCTCTTCACGGAATCGGTCTCGATCATACTTCAACCCTCCCCGAACATTTTTTCGGTTATCCGCACGTTTAGTAGAGAGCATCGTATTTCTCAGCTTTCCCAAATTGTTTGTAATGGACGGACCAGCAAACTTTATTGCATGCGGCCCTTTCACGACCCGCACCACTGTTATTTGTCTGTCTACCGACGCTCAGGTCTCCGCACATGAAAGGCGACCTTTCGCTCGATTCCGGATTGCCATCTCAATCGCCGGGATTAATTATTAGGCCCGCCCGTTTATGCCGGACCAATAAGCTCTTCCGGTTCCACTTCCAGCCATGGAAGGGCCGATAAGGGCCGTCCATCCGGACCCCATCCGTGCAGGCGGTAGTAATCGGCCCTCATCAACCGCAGTTCCTCTTCAGTAATGCCCTGTCCTCCATCCAGCTTTTCGCGGTAGAACCTCCGGGGAAGAACGTCGTCGTCGACGGTGAGTCCCTCGCGGATATTGAACCACCGGACGAGGTCCGCGACGTCGAGCGCGACGCGGTTCAACCGCGCGCGGTCCGCATCCAGACCCGTTGCGGTCCGAACAATCGTGCCCAGCTCGTCCCACAGGTAAAAATCCCTGTAGAACCTGCACAGCACGAGCGTGTCGAACAGAGTCAATCTGCTTTCGAAATCCATAAACAGCTCTGCCTTTCCCTCCACGCTCTCCCGATCGATCATCCCGGAGAGCTCGGCCTTGTAGAAAGTGGCGCGGAGATGACAGGCCCCCCGGTCTGAAACGGCATATCCCAGACCCATGCCTTTCAGGGTCCTTGGATCGTAACCAGCCGGTTCCAGCCCCTTCACGTGGATGGCAAAGTCCTCGAGGCCCCACTCCCGGGAAGCGTATCGTATGCCCTCAGCGAGCACCGCCCCTATATCCTCCCGCCGCGCGATCAGATAAAGAAGCTTCGCGATTGCGTCCACCCGGTTATAGTCGATGTCGAAATTCACCCTGCCCCTGCGTACCGCCTCTATTGTAAAGCCGCACAGATTCCCGGCCGTCATGGTATCGATGCCCAGCCTGTCGCATACATCGTTGAGATAGGCGATTTCCTCTATGCTGTCCACCATGCACAGACCGCCGAAGGCGTAAATTGTCTCGAATTCGGGCCCTTCGATAACGAGCCCGGCATGGCGCCCCTCCCTGATGGTGGTCATGCGACCGCATGCCATCGCGCATTTTGCGCAGGCATTCGGCCGCACCTCATTGCGCGTATGCAGCGCCTCGGCGTCGATCGAACGCCAGTGCTCCGCACGGCCGCTTGACCAGTACCTCGTCGGAAAGCTTTCGTTCTCATTGGCCACCTTCACCATCTGGGTGGTGCCCATGGAACGATAGTTTTTAAATGTCGCGGTGTCCTTCGTGGTCCTGGCCGATTCGCGAACGAAGGCCTTAAGGCGCTCAAGATCGGAAAGGGGGCGTTCGCGGTTACCCTGAAACACGATCGCCTTCACCCGTTTCGATCCCATCACCGCGCCGACGCCCGTCCGTCCCGCCGACCGCCAGAGATCATTCTCTATCACCGCGAATCTGACCAGGTTTTCGCCGGCGGGGCCGATGACAACGGCACCGGCACGGCGGCCGTCACCCCGCGCGAAACGTTTGAGCGCTTCCTTTTCCGCGGTATGGCAATCGGTACCCCACAGGTCGCCGGCGTCGTGGAAGGAGGCGCCGTCAGGCGAGACGCGGATGACCACCGGTTCATCGCTTGCCCCTCTTATCACCACCGCGTCGAAACCCGCGGCATCCACGGCCTCGGGTGTCTTTCCGCCCGAATAGGATTCCGAATACAGTCCTGTTTGAGGCGATTTCGTATATACGCCATACCGGCATGCTCCCAAAAGCGGCGAGCCGGTAAGCGGGCCGGTCGCAAAAATCAGACAATTCATCGGCGAGAGGGGATCGACTCCGGGAGGATTGTAGCGGGCAAGGAGCCAGCTTCCCAGGCCCTTTCCCCCCAGATACGTGGAACATACCTCTCCGGGAGTCCGCATGATGCGCCCCCGCATCTCGTCCAGATCGACGAGCAGAAACCTTCCATAAAAACCTTTCATGCGGCGGCGCTCCCATCAAAAACGTTCATTCCATTCCGGTCCCGGTGCGATACAACCGATCCGGCAGATAAACCGGAAAAATATGCCCCATCGAACGCGCTCAGCTCATAAGCCGGAAATGCGGTGTGTCGTTCACGACGATCTCCAGCATAAAAGGCGCGTCAGTGTCCCTCGCCTTTCTGAGCGCAGGCGCGATGTCCCCGGGCCTTTCCACCCGGACGCCGTCGACCCCGAACCCTTTGGCTATTTTCTCGAAGTTCGGCATCGAATATTCGGTCGCTATCCGGCGGTCGGGCGCCTGGAAATCGCGGACGTTGCCCAGCACACCGTTGTTCATCACTAGGAAGGTGACCGGAAGCCCTAGGTCACGCGCCATTTCCAGCGCGTAGAGGTGCATCATGAAACTGCCGTCGCCGCTCACTCCAAATATCTTTCTCTCCGGGTACACCATCTGGGCACTCATCGCGGCAAGGGGACCGTAGCCCATGGCCGCGACACCTCCTCCGGCGATGACCTGTCCCGCCTTTTTCGACTGGAAATGATGGGTGAACCACATCCTGCAGTTACCGGCGTCAAGCACCAGAATATCGTCGGCGCCGATAAAATCGTTCATCTCCCCCACCACACGTTCCGGCTCGATGGGACTGGTATCCGCTTTGACGATGTCCTCGCGGAAGCAGTGGAGCTCGGCCTTTTGCTTTTTTACCGCGGCGACAGCCTTTTTGACGTCATACGGAATCCCACTGGCCCTGATGATATCGATCAGCATGCGCAGGGCGGCCTTCGCGTCCGAGGTGACGCCAAGGCGCAGCGGGAAAGTCCACCCGGCGTTGCGTGGATCGATGTCCACCTGGATGATGCTCTGCTTTTCGGGATTGATGAAATCCGGGGAGAGGTATTTTGTGTTCTCAGGAGCCAGACCCGTACCGATGGCAAATATAACGTCGGCGGCGGCGATGCGCGCGTTGGCCGATTTCTGGCCGATTCCCCCCATTGTTCCCAGGGCCAGATCGTGGGTTTCGGCAATGACGCTCTTGCCGAGGTAACTGGTCGCCACGGGAATTCCGGTAAGTTCCGCGAATTCCCGGAGTTCTTCGAATGCGCCGGACATTCGCACGCCCTGCCCCGCGATGATGACCGGGGACTTCGCCGACAGGAGCGTTTCGGCGATTCGATCGGCGTCCTCCCGCGCCATGCAGGCCGGTTTCGTTTTAAGATATCCTCCGATCGGATACACTTTGGGTGTGATGGCGCCGATATCCGCCATTTCGAAGGCCACGTTCCATTTGATGATGACCGCGGCCGGTCCGGGCCTGCCGGTTGTGGCATGCTTTATCGCGAGCTGGATGCCGTGGAGAAATTCCGAGGCGTTCGACGCCAGGGTGGTATACTTTGTCATGGACTTCATCATACCGGGCAGGTCGAATCCACCGTAATCGCCCGTTCCATTCTGGTAGGGGCCGTGCTGGGGTGTAGAAAAATAATCGGTCGTGTCGCAGATGATGAGCATCGGCACTCCCGAGAGATAGGCCTCGAGGATTCCCAGCCCCCCGCTGGTTCCGATCCAGGCGCCCTGCCCGATAACCGCGGCCGGCTTTCCGGTAAGCTTCGCGTACGCGTCCGCCATGGTCGCCGCGCCGCCCTCCTGCCGGACCAGAACGGTCTTTATTCTGTCCTTCTTGTCCACCAGACCGTCGAAAAGAAACGGTGTATTCCCCCCCGGGATGCCGAAAACATGGTCGATTCCCGCCTCGATGAGGATATCGGCGAAGAGCAGCCTCACCGGCGCCTGTCCGACTATTTCCATATTCAGTCCTCCTGTTATTTCATAAGCCTGAAGGTTTTTTCGAACGCCGCCAGCGTCCTGGCGACATCCTCGTCGCCGTGAGCGAGACAGGTGAAGGCCTTCGCTCCGTATTTCGTAATAACTCCCTCGGCAAGCATCGCCGCGGCAATATCATCCACCGCCTTCTTGCGTTTCAGCGCCTCCATCACCATCCCTTCCTTTCTGATATCGACCGCCACCGGCGAGTTGGTCTCGAAATGGACCAGCGAAGCGGTGCGATAAGCGAAGAAGGGAAATCCCAGCCGCTCGGCGAGATCATTGAAGCCTTTCGTCAATTGCTCGGCGACATCGGCGGCCCTGCTGATGGAGCCGGTCTCTTCGATTAACCGTATTGCCCAGTAGCTCGCCGCCGATGATACGGCGTTTCCCGCCATGGTTCCCGCCACGAAGGCCTTGGGCTTGCCGGGAGTGAGGC
>JAGODA010000003.1 GCA_017998475.1 Spirochaetota bacterium
GCTTCGGCCTCACCGAGCCCGAGGCCGGATCCGACGCGGCCGCGATCCGGACGAGCGCCGTGAAAAAGGGCGGGGAATGGGTGTTAAACGGAACCAAGACCTTCATCACAAACGGCCCGATCGCGGACGTCGCGCTCATCATGGCATATAACGACAAGGAGGCCGGACCGGGCGGCGGTGTGACCGCATTCCTGGTGGACAGAAACGCGCCGGGCTTTTCGGTGGGAAAAGCGTTTGACAAACTGGGATTCCGGGGTTCTCCTACTTCCGAGCTCGTTCTGGAGGACTGCGTGGTGCCCGAAAGCGCCGTGCTCGGCAACGTGGGCCACGGATTCATACAGGCGATGCAGACGCTGGAGTTCGGCAGGATCGGCATGGCGACGGTGGCGCTGGGTATCGCCGTGGCCTGCATGGACGAGGCGAACAGGTACTCCAAGGAGCGCAAGGCGTTCGGGAAACCCATCAACCGGTACCAGGAGATATCTTTCAAGCTGGCGGACATGATGATCATGACCGATATCTCCCGGCTGCTGATTTATCGCGCCGCGTGGGCGAAGGAAGCAAAGGACCCGGAATCGGCGGTAATCGCCTCGTGCGCGAAGCTTTTCGCCAGCGAATCGGCGACGCAGATCGCCAGCATGGCGGTGCAGGTGTACGGCGGGTACGGGTATATCAAGGACTTCGCCGTGGAGAGGCTGTATCGCGACGCGAAGCTGGGCGAGATAGGCGAGGGTACCTCGGAAATACAGCGCGTGCTGATAGCGAAGAGCATCCTGGCGCGCTTCAAGAAATAACGGAGGGGCAATGGCGATCGATACCAGATTCATCGGCAAAACATGGCCCGATCTCTCTTATGACGTGTGCAAGGAGAAGATACGGGAGTACGCGAAGGCGATCAAGAACCCGGATCCGCATTACGTCGACGAGGAGTTCGCCAGGAAGTCGAAGTACGGCTGCATCATTGCGCCGCCCACCTTCTGCGTTGTCTTCGGCGGGGCGCTCATTGAGCCGATATTCTTCGACAACGAGCTCAATCTCAACCTGATGATGCTGGTCCACGGCGAGCAGGAGTTCGAGTTCTACGAGGTGGTGAAGGACAGGGACACCATCACCAGCACGGCGAAAATAACCGACATCGTAAACAAGGAGAAGCTCGACGTGCTCACGGTCGAGGTGCAGAGCAAAAACCAGCACGGCCGCAACGTCTGCAGGGGAATATACACTTTCGTGATAAGGAAATGACCATGGCGGATACCATAACCAAAGGGACGACGTTCCAGGCGCAGGAGGTCGTCGACAAATATCGCGCCATATATTACGCCGGGGCCTCGGGTGATTTCAACCCCATACACATTGACCCCGAATTCGGAAAAATGGTCGGGCTGGGAGGCGTCATCCTTCACGGCCTGTGCGCGCTCGGCTTCGTCGCGAAAAGCGTTACCGACTGGGTCGGCGACCCGGGCAAGCTGAAGCGGCTTAAATGCAGGTTCGCGACCCCGGTGCATATCGAGGATACGATAACCGTTGCCGGGGAGGTGCTCGACGTTTCGAACGGCCGGGCGGTCGTCAATCTCAGGGTCACGCGGCAGAACGGTGACGAGGTCGAGAAAAACGTTATGGCCGAGGTAGAGGTTTGAAGGGAGCGTGGGAAGTGGTACGCTGAAGATGAACATCCCCCTGTAAAGCGCAGGGGGATGTTTGTTTACGGAGGGAATTCATGGGCAGGACCGCCTACTGTTTCGACCCGATTTACCTGGAACACCAGACGGAGTGGGGACACCCCGAGCGCGCCGAGAGGCTCATCGCCATCGATACGATGCTGCAGACTCGTCCCTATTACAGGGACCTTGTGCGCATAGCTCCGAGAAGGGCGGACCAGAAGCACGTAGAGCTGGTGCACGATCCGGCGTACATACAACGGGCGAGGGAGGAGATAGAGCGGGGCGACGACTATTTCGATTCCATGGATACATCGGTCTGCAAACGCTCCTACGAGGTGGCCCTGTACGCGGCGGGCGGCGCGCTGGCCATGTGCGACGCGATAATGGAAGCCAGGGCCGATTACGGTTTCTGCGCGGTGAGGCCGCCCGGCCACCACGCGGAGCGGGACTACGCCGCGGGTTTCTGCATTTTCAACAACATCGCCATCGCCGCGCGCTATCTGCAGAAGGAGCATAAGCTGAAGCGCGTGGCGATCGTGGACTGGGACGTGCATCACGGCAACGGATCCCAGCACATGTTCGAGAAGGACCCCACGGTTTTCTATGCGAGCACGCACCAGTTCCCCTATTATCCCGGAACGGGCTCGCTGATGGAGAAGGGGAAGGCAGGCGGGGAAAATTTCACGCTCAACATCCCCATGGACGCGGGCAGCGGAGACGAGGAATACCGCTCCGCCTTCAGGGACCACATAATACCGGCGCTCGACTCATTCCGGCCGGAGTTTATTCTGATTTCGGCGGGTTTCGACGCCCACAGGAACGACCCCCTGGCGGGAATAAACCTTTCGACAGGCATGTTCGGAGAATTTACGAGGATGCTCGTGGAGGCCGCGGCGCGGCATGCCGGGAAGCGCGTCATCGCTCTTCTTGAAGGTGGCTACAACCTCGACGCGCTCGCCGCGAGCGCCGAACGGATGATGAACGCCTTCGTCGAGAGCTGAATCAACCGGGGATGATCCCCAGTATATATTCGGCGTACAGCACCGCTATTGATATAATGAAGCTCGCGAGCGTTACCGCAATGCCCACCTTTAAAAACGGCAGGAAGCGGATCGCAACCCCCTCCTCACGCGCGCTCTCGATGACGATGAGGTTCGCCATGGCGCCGATGATGGTGGCGTTTCCCGCGAGCGTCGCGCTTGAGGCGAGCGCGAGCCACAGGAGCTCGCTTGCGGCCGCCTTCATGACAGGGAGCATGACGATGGTATAGGGAACATTGCTCACGATCTGCGAGAGGAAAAGGCCGAGACCATGAAGGATGCCGAGCCCGGCGAGGTCCGCGGACAACGGGGCATGATCGATAAACGGCTGCAGGAACCCGGCGCGCTCCACGCCGTCCACCACGATGAAGAGTCCCGCGAAAAAAACGAGCAGCACCCAGTCGACCTGTTTGATTACCCTGGAAGGGCGTATCCTGCCGAACAGCAGCACCAGCGAGGCGCCGAGGAGAGCGATGACCGGTATTGGAATATCCAGGAGGGGGCTCAGGAAAAACAGGACGATGACCAGCAGGAATACGGGCACGGAGACCTTCATGGAGCGGTAATCATATTCGAAGCCGTCGCCGTTGAAGCCGATCGCGCGGGTAGACCGGAAATCCTCGCGGAAGAAGAGCTTGATGATGACGATGAGCGCGACCATTCCGAGCAGCGATACCGGCATGAGATGCAGAAGGAAGCGGCCGTAGGCGATCCCCGAGTTGATGCCGATGAGAATGTTCTGAGGATTTCCGGTGATGGTCATGGCGCTTCCTATGTTAGAGGCCATGATTTCGGCGAAGAGATACGGCAATGGGTCGAGCCCGCCGGAACGACAGATGCGCAGTATGACCGGGGTGAACAGCAGCACGACCGCGTCGTTTACCAGGAAGGCGCTTGCCGTCCCGGTGGCGAATACGACGAGCGTGAGCAGCTGGGATGTGTTACGGGAAAACGCGATGGTTGTCCGGGCGATGAGTGTGAAGAAACCGTCGAGCTCGAGCACCGAGATGAGGATCATCATGCCCAGCAGAAGGAAGATCGTATTGAAATCGATGGCCCTCACGGCCTCGTCCATGGAGAGGACTCCGAAGAGTATCATCGCCACGGCGCCGAAGAAGGCCGCGGAGGGTCTGTCGATATTGATACCCGGCAGGCGTGTGAAGATGATTCCAGTATAGGTCAGAATGAAAATGACGATCGCAACGGTGTCCATTCCCGTGATCCAGTGGTGCTTTATGTATGGTCGTGTCGGCCGGAAAACGGTTCCGTGTTGTTATTGAGCGGGTGAGAACCGGCCGGCCGCCGGGGTCGTGGCGACAGCCACGGATTAAGCGACAGAACGGTGCGGATCGGGGAATATCGCAAGCATTATTTCGGCTGAATCGAACACTGGTCATACAATCGAGCTGCAAAAAGCCGCCCCGGGGAGGGCGGCTTTTACGGGGTTTAAGCCAATAGTTAAAAATGGTCGCAGAGCAGCTCGAAATAGGCCCTGGGATGCTCGCAGGTCGGGCACTTTTCGGGCGCCTCGCTGCCTTCGTGAATATATCCGCAGTTGCGGCATATCCATTTTTCTTTCTTCTCCCTTTTGAAGACCCTTCCTTCCTTGAGGTTCTTGAGGAGCGTGAGATAGCGCTGTTCGTGGTGGACCTCAACCTCGGCGACCTTGCGGAATAGAAATGCGATTTCCTTGAAGCCCTCTTCCTCGGCGATTTTCGCCGCTTCGGGATAGAGCTTCGTATGTTCCATGTTCTCGCCTTCCGCGGCCTCCTTGAGGTTTTCGGCGGTGGTGCCGATAACGCCCGCCGGATACGACGCGGTTATCTCGACCTCTCCGCCCTCAAGGAACTTGAAGAAGCGTTTCGCGTGCTCTTTTTCGTTGTCGGCCGTCTCCATAAATATGGCGGCTATCTGTTCGTAGCCTTCCTTCTTCGCCGCCGAGGCGTAATAGGTGTACCTGTTGCGCGCCTGCGACTCTCCCGCGAATGCGGCCAGCAGGTTCTTTTCGGTTTTGGTTCCCTTGACGCTTTTCATGTATCCTCCAATCAATGGTAGTTCGAGTTATGTACTTCCGTGATGTTCAACGGAGTGGGCCCCGGGCCGGGCGTTGCCGGACATTCCGGGGCCGGGAGTATTTGTTTGTTCCCCGTTACGATTGAATCGATCGGACTAGGCTTTCCAGAGACCGTGCAGATTACAGTATTCCCGGGCGACAGGTTTGGCGGCGCTCACCTTGAAAAGAGCCTCGGGCGCGTCGCCAGGATTGAGGAACTGACGGTAGCTCTTTCCATCGGCGATCAGCTGTACCCACATAATCCAGTGCTTTTCCTCCATGGGGTGCGGCGCGCTCCCCACTTTCACCTTGATGCCGTCGGCGGTCTTTTCGATCTCGGGTACGTGTTTTTCCTTCGATGCGTCCGTTGTGTTCTCGGCGAGGAGCTTCATCGGCTGGCCGCAGCATACGAGCTCGCCGCCGCCGACGTGCAGCACCTCCACCATGTTTCCGCACACGTCGCATTTATAGACTTCAAGCCTTTCTTTTACCATATTCCCTCCGTAGGTTTTTAAATAGTACCGGCCGATTGATTACAACGGCCCTATTTGGCGGTCATCACCTTTCCCCTGAACACGCGATATACATAGGCGGTGTAAAGGATGACGATCGGCATGCCGATGAGCGCGATGTACAACATCACCTTGAGTGTCAGCTCGCTTGATGAGGCGTTGTACATGGTGATGTTGAGCGACGCGTCGCCTGTCGCGCGAACGAGATTGGGGAAGTGCGTCGCCCCGACAATGCCCCACAGGCCCAGTATGGCGAGAGATGACATGGCGAACGAGAGCCCCGTTTTCCCGCCGGAAGCGAAACGGCGGCACAGGAGCCATGCCGCGATCACCACCGCCGCCGATATCCATATAGAGGGACTCGACAGGCTCTCCGGCATGTACACGACCGTGGCTACGAAGGAAAGCGCCAGCGCGGCGATAAAAAGCCCCCACACCCTGCCGAAGAGAGAGCGCGCGCGGTTCTGTACGGCGCCGTCGGTCTTCATGGAAATGAACGTGACCCCCTGGAGCAGTATCGCGGAAAGGCCCAGGAGACCTATGGCGAGCGGGTAGGGGCGCAGGAGCGTGAAAAAATTACCGGTGAAATCCATCGACTCGGCGAGCGGTATGCCGACCATCACATTGCCGAGGGCGACCCCGTACAGCAGGGACGGAAGCAGGCTCCCGACCACGAAGGCCGCGCTCCACAGACCGCGGCGCTTTTCGTCGTAATACCAGAATTCCATCGAGACGGCGCGGAAGATGAGCGCGAAAAGCACGAGCATGAAGGCCAGGTAGAATCCGCTGAATACCGTAGCGTACGCGTGCGGAAAGGCGGCGAAGAGCGCCGCGCCGCCGGTTACCAGCCATACCTCGTTCCCGTCCCAGAAGGGCCATATTGAATTGAAGACCACGAGCTTTTCCTCGTCATCCCCGGCGAGGAAAGGCAGAAGCGAACCCGCGCCCAGATCGAAACCGTCGAGTATCGCGTAGCCGGCAAGCAGTACCCCTATGAGCACAAACCAGGACGTCTGTAGAAATGCCAGTGTTTCCATGGTGAGTTCTCCTTTTTGGTTAGCCTTTCGCTCAGTATCCCTCGGCCGCCGCGCCGGGTCCCTTTTTGATGATCTTCAACAGAATCATCACAAACACCGCGAAAAGGAGCAGGTAGATCAGTGAAAACATGATCAGCGAGAACAGGACCTGCCACGCGGGCACGACGACAGAGACCGCGTCGGCGGTTCTGAGAACGCGATACACCGCCCATGGCTGACGGCCGACCTCGGCGGCGATCCATCCGAACTCGTTCGCCAGGTGGGGAAGCGGGATGGCGGCGATCATCGACACGAGAAACCATTTCGAGGTATACGCCGTACCGCGAAAGAGCAGGAGCGTCGAGACCGCGGCCAGCAGGGCGAAAAGCGATCCGAGCGCGATCATGACATGGTACGACATGTACGGCAGCAGCACCGGCGGGCGCTCGTCGGGCTTGAATTCATTGAGTCCCAGCACCCTCGCGTTGGGGTTGAAGTAGGCAAGCAGGCTGAGCAGCTTCGGAATGGATATCTCCAGATACGTCTTCTGTTCGCTCTCTACCGGAATACCGATGAGCGAGAGCGGCGCCCCATCCACGGTGTTCCAGAGGGCCTCGAATGCGGCCATTTTTTCCGGCTGTGTCCTTGTCACCTGGACCGCGCTTGAATGGCCCGAAACGAACTGCGCGAGCGCGGAAAAAATGAAAATGACGAGCGATATCTTCATTATGATGCGGGACACGGCCTCGTGCCGCTTGTTGAGCAGGTACCATGCCGCGATACCGGCGAGGAACAGGGTTCCCGTAATCCAGCCCGCGAGCATGGTGTGCAGGTATCGTATTACCGTGGAAGGATTGAAGACCGCGGCGTAGAAATCGGTGAGGACCGCGCGTCCTCCCTCCATCACGAAACCGGCGGGCGTCTGCATCCACGAGTTCGCTATTATAATCCAGAAGCCGGACAGGTGCGAGCCGAAAAACACCAGGAAGGCCGACAGCCAGTACACGCGTCTCGACACGCGGTTCCGGCCGAACAGGAGCACACCCAGGAACACCGATTCCAGGAAGAAGGCAAAAATGCCCTCGGCCGCCAGCGGCGCGCCGAAGATGTCGCCGACAAGACGTGAGTACTGGGCCCAGTTCGTGCCGAAAGAAAACTCCAGTACAATTCCCGTGGCGACCCCCACGACGAATATCAGCCCCAGGATCTTGATGAGGAACGACGAGATCGTCTTGTAGATCTCCTCTCCGGACTTCAGGAACAGGGTTTCGAGTACGAGGATAACCAGCGTTACCCCGAACGTGAGCGGCGGAAAAATAAAATGAAATCCGGCCGCGACGGCGAATTGAATGCGGGAAAGCAGAACAACATCCATTGTTAACCTCCCTGGCGGGCCGTTTTACTTTTCGGGTTCGAAAGAATCCTTTTCGACACCGCAGACCGGGCATACCCAGTCGGCGGGGACGTCCTCGAACGGAGTTCCGGGCTTAACACCGTTGTCGGGATCGCCGACGGCGGGATCGTAGATGTAGCCGCACACCGTACATACGTATTTCTTCATGACAGTCCTCCCCTGTTATTACCGTGGTTAATCTGGATAGAAACGTGTAAACGTATACTTCTCGCGCGCGGCCGCCGCATCAGGATTCCGGTACGGCGGTGTATCCCGCGCTTTTTATCGCGTTAATAACGGCGCCGGTATCAGCCGTGCCGTTCACCTCAACAAGCTTTCGTTCGAGATCGATGGAGACATTCGTCACCCCGCTGACGCGTCCCACGGCCTCCGTGATACGCCGGACGCAGTGCTGGCATGACATATCGCCGACGATGAATTTCATACCTAGACTCCTTGTCGCGCAATCCGCGTATATCTGCGATATCATAGAGTACGGACATGACAAAATCAAGAAAAATATCCGCCGGCCCGTTTGAACTGAAGACGAATGGAATCCATCGGACGTGGTTCCGATGACGGCAGTGCGGTCATGTATCCGAGGCGTGGGAAGCCCTATTGTTACCGGTTTGCGCCTAAAAACGCGATCATCTCCCTGTTTACAAGGCCGGCGTGGGTTTCCATGAGCGCGTGCGGCCCGCCCGGCACCATCACCAGTCTCGATCCGGCGAGGAGATCGTGCATTCTTCTTGCGGATTCCGCCGGAACAAGGCGGTCTCCTGTGCCGTGGAGAATGAGGGATCGGGTCACCGTTCCGGAGATACAGTCCTCGACTTCCCATTGCGGGGTGCCGAAATTCCTCAGTATGCGCAGGAAGGCGTAGGTGTACCCGCGGGTGCGTGACGGTGTAATATAGCGGTTGAGGTACTCGTCGCTGACGGGAACGAGCCCGTTGGTGTTGACGGTGCTGTTCATAAGTCTGACCACCGGCCTGAAATTAAACAGTATAAGAAATTCCCCGATGAGAGGATAGCGCATGAGGCGGAACGCGAGATTCCCGCCGGGCTCGTGGTGGAGGCCGGCGCTTCCGACCAGCACGAGCCCGCGCACCATGGAGGGATACTCGCACGCGAACCTGAGGGCGACCGCTCCTCCCATGGAATGCCCGGCGAGATGCGCCCGGGTGATGCCGAGAGCGTTCATGAATTCCCGTACCTGCCGGGCGTACAGATCGAGCGAATACCGGATGCCGTAGGGTTTGTCGCTCATGCCGTGCCCGAAGAGGTCGATCGCATGAACGCGATACCCGGCGCGTACGAGCGCACCGATGTTTTTCTCCCAGCACAGGGTGGAGTGGCTGAATCCATGCACGAGAATCACGTCGGGACCGCTGCCGTACGTTCGGTACGCCATGGTGTGGTTGAGCACCTGTACGGTCTGCAGGTCCATCGCGTTCGCGCGCATGCGTTCCGTTGTGGGTTTGAGCCCCTCGACGATAAGAGGTACCAGATAGAAAACCAGCAGGCACGCGGCGATGAATGTCGCGATCTTTCTGAACGATCCCATGGCCATCCCGATATACAATCTGCGCCCGGCGTTTGCAAGAACTTATTGAAGCGTGGCGGGATTACTGAACCGGCAGGAGGCCGGGCCGTTAACCGAATGGTAAAGACGACCACGGAAACATGCGGCGGACCCGTTTACTGCTTGAAAATTCGCGTCGCGGGTGTATTCTCGCCGCCGGAGGTGGGCCATGGCAGAAGAAAAAAAGAAGTTACGCAGGCGCGGCGCGGACAGCGTTGTAAGGGCGATCAACGTCATGGTGATCATTTCGTGGGTGGTTTTTCTGGTGGCATTCATGATGGTTTCCATCTCGGGATCGGGAGGGGGGCGTTCCTACGGCGCTGTCAGGCCCGGCGGCTCGTCCCTGTCGACATGGGCGATTGTGCTCATGGCGGTCCAGTTCATTCTCAGCCTTACGGGTCTGGTGGTCCAGTCGAGCAGGATGAAGCGTAAATCCGACCGTTACAGCAAATCGCTTATTATTTTCGCGTTGCTTTCCATTGTCGGAATGGTCTTCTTCATATTCACATCATCCTGAGAGGATCTTGATCGGCGCGGTGAATCGAGCGCCTGATGGCGGCCCGCTAAAAGCCGGTAGCGACCGCCGGACCGATCGCGCCGGGGGACAACCGCATGCATGTATGGGACACCTCGCCCGCCGAGGCGATCAGGCTGCAGCGCGAACTCGCGGCGAAGATCGTACCGAGCGGGGCGCCCGCTAAGATCGGCCTGGTGGCCGGAATCGATGTATCGACCGGTGGAGCGGACGGGCTCGGCCATTGTTGTATCGTCGTGCTCGGTTTCCCCGGATTGGAGCCGGTCGATGAATCGTATCATTCCGGTGAAGTCAGATACCCCTACGTTCCCGGGCTCCTCTCCTTCCGGGAGGGGCCGCTTTTCCTGCGGGCATTCGAAAACCTGAAGGTAAAACCGGACATCCTTATCTTCGACGGACACGGCACGGCCCATCCGAGGCGGTTCGGTATCGCCTCGCATATGGGGCTGTGGCTGGGTATTCCATCGATAGGATGCGCGAAATCCAGGCTGTATGGTACATATGAGGAACCGGGCCCGGAGCGCGGATCGACCTCCGCCCTGCTGGGAGCCGACGGGGAGCGCATCGGAACGGTACTGCGCACACGGTCCGGTGTAAGGCCGGTGTTCGTATCACCCGGGCATCTGGTGGGGATGGATGAGTCGGTTGAGATCGTCCTTGCATGCACCGGAAAATACCGTGTTCCGACACCCACCCGCATGGCTCATATCCGCGCCGGGGAGAAGCGCATATCATCCGGGCTATGATTACAGGGGACCGTCAATTTTTTGTTGACACCGGAAACATTGGAATGAGTATACTCGGTCAGGATCACAGGAGAGACCCCCGGATGGAGGGGGCGCCGAAGGGGCAAGTCCGGCAGAAGGATGAAACTCTCAGGCAAAAGGACTGCGATACCGTTGCATCCTGGAGAGACCCGGACCGCCCGGGCACCGAAGGCTATAAATCCCCGGAGCGGGGATAATATCTCAGGTAGAAAGACAGGAGGAAGACGCGTTTTACGACCGTCTTCCTTTTTTTATTTCCGGGATTTTTACGTCCCGCGTACGGGGAGGTATCGCTTGTCTCATCATGGAATACAACCGCGCAGGCGGGCGTTTATATGAAACACATCGTGATAGCGGGGCTTGGAAGCGCGGGCTATGCCGCGCTCATGGCGATACGCAGGACATCGCCGAAAGCCCGCATAACCGTCATCGACCCGAAGTCGAGCGATCTTGTACACCCCTGCGGCATTCCGTATTCGCTCGGGGGGCATGTTCCCGCCAGCGGGCTTGAACAGGACATACATCTTAAGAAGATGGGCGTCGATAAGCTCAACGGGAACGCGCTCTATTTCGACGCCGCGGCGCACGCTGTAACGCTTGCCGGCCCGGACGGCGAACATACGGTCGGGTATGACGCGGCGATTATCACAACTGGAGCCGTTCCCGCCATGCCGCCTGTCCAGGGGCTTGAAAGCGTGCTCTACAACGGCCTCTATCCTCTCGCGACACTCGACGATTTGAGAAAAATACGCGACCGGCTGGATTCATCCCTGCGCGGCATAGTTATCGGGGCCGGCGCGATCGGCCTCGAGGCGGCAATAGCCCTTCGCACGCACCTGCGGGAAATCGCCGTCCTCGAGATGCGTTCCCAGGTCCTGCCCGGGGTCCTGGACCCGGATATGACCGCTCCGGTGCGGGAACACCTGGAATTCCACGGCGTCACCGTACACACCGATACCCCGGTGGACGGCGTTATCGAACACGACGGATTCCGCGGCGTTACGAGCGGCGGAAAAGCGTACGAGGCCGAAACCGGCATACTCTCGGCCGGCTTCAGGGCCAACACGGAACTCGCCGCGCGCTCGGGCCTGGCGGTCGAACCGTCGGGCATCGTGGTGGACGGGCGGATGCGGACATCATCTCCCGACATCTACGCGGCCGGCGACTGCGCCGCCAACTGGTCCGTCATCGACGGCACGAGGATCCCGGCGAAGCTCGCCACCGGGGCGTACAGGATGGGCATCGTCGCCGGCGTCAACGCGGCCGGGGGTGAGGCGGAATACCGCGGTACGGCCGCCACCTTCGTCACGAAGGTCGGAAGCCTCGAGGTGGCGGGAACCGGCTATACGACCGAGTCCGCGAAGGCCGCCGGCCACACGCCGGTTGAGGGAAAAATCCGCACCGGAATACTCCCCGACTATTTCCCCGGCAACACCGAGATATCGCTCAAGGTGCTGTGCGACAGGAATACGGGCCGCTTTCTCGGCGCGCAGGCGGTCGCCGCGCGGGGCGCGGCAGAGCGCGTAAATCTGGTGAGCATGGCGCTGGAGACCGGCGTAATGCCCGCGGACTTCTGGAGGATCGAGCTGGCCTACTGCCCGGCGGTGAGCGAGGTCGTCGATCCGCTTAACAAGGCGATCGAATTCACGTTACGGAGGATGGCCCGATGATACGAAGGACCGCGCTGCATGGAGAACATCTCGCGCTCAACGGGCGCATGGTTGATTTCGCGGGATGGGAGCTTCCGGTGATGTATTCGTCGATAATCGAGGAGCACACGGCTACCAGGACAAAAGCGGGGCTTTTCGACGTCTCGCACATGGGCGAGGTGATCGTGCGGGGAGCCGGGGCCGAACGCTTCCTTCGCCGCATGATACCGACGCGTATGGAAAAGCTCGTCCCGCGGCACTCCATGTACAGCTGCCTGTGCAGGGAGGACGGCGGGGTGGTGGACGACATCTTCATCTTCATGGTTTCCGAATCGGATTACTATATCGTCGTGAACGCCGCTACACTCGAGAAAGACCTGGAATGGATGCGCGCCCGCGCCGGAGGGGACGTCGAGATACTCGACGTTTCGGCGGAAACCTCCAAAATTGACTTGCAGGGCCCCGCCTCGCGCGATATCCTCATGAGCGTACTGGCGGACGGGGGCGCGGCAAGCCTGGAGCGGTTCGAATTTTCCCACACTGAATACCACGGCGCGCGCCTTATGGTCTCGCGCACGGGCTACACGGGCGAGAACGGCTACGAGCTTTTCGTCCCGAATCCCAGTGCGGTCGCCCTGTGGAGAGAACTCCTCGACGCCGGGAAGAAGTACGGAGTACTTCCCGTCGGACTCGGCGCGCGCGACACTCTCCGGCTCGAGGCGGCATATTCGCTGTACGGGCACGAGCTTTCGGACACCATCACCCCGGTCGAGGCGGGCCTGGGCTGGCTGGTGACGAGCGCCGACGACTATATCGGACGCTCCGTGCTCGCGGCGCAGAAGGAGAGGGGCGCGCCGCGCGTCATGATCTGTTTCGAGCTGGAGGGCAGGGGCGTGCCGAGGGAGGGGTGCCCGGTCCGGAAAGACGGCGCGGAAATCGGCGTGAGCACCAGCGGCGGGTTCTCCCCCACATTTAAAAAGGGAATCGGCATGGCCCTGGTGAAGGCCGGAACGCTCGCGGTCGGTGACGGGTTCTCGCTCGTGATTCGGGACAACCCGGTGCCGGCGCGCGTGGTAAAGCGTCCGCTGTATAAATTCAACGGATAAAGGAACACACCGGTGAACATCACCATGCCCGGGTGACCCGGGCAGACACAATCGGAGGAATGAATGAGCCATATACCGGAAGACCTGAAGTATACGAAGGACAGCGAGTGGATACGCATGGACGACGAATTCAGCGCTACCTGCGGTATCACCGACCACGCGCAGGAGATGCTCACCGACATCGTATTCGTTGAGCTGCCCGAGCCGGGCATGGAGGTTGCGCGGGGCGAGCAGGTGGGAGTGGTGGAATCGGTCAAGGCGGTCTCGAACGTGTATTCGCCCGTTTCGGGAAGGATTTCCGATGTCAACCGGGCCCTTGAAGGCTCGCCCGAGCTTCTCAACGGCGATCCCTACGGCGAGGGCTGGATGTTCAAGATAGAAGTGAAGGCGCCGCGCGAACTCGACGACCTGATGGACGCCGCGGCATACGCCGCCCACATCGAATCGGAGAAGTGACATGAACTATACGTGCAGCCCCGACGACGACCGCGCGGTCATGCTCGCGTCGATCGGCGTGCGCTCGCTCGACGAGCTCTTCGCGGACATACCGGCCGAGCTCCGTTTGAAGGAAAGGCTGGGGCTTCCGGAGGCGCTCTCGGAGATCGAGATCATGCGCCACATAGAGGAGCTCGCCGCCAGAAACCGGCCCGGGCGCTGTTTCGCGGGCGCCGGCTCATATGTCCACTACCTCCCCGCGGTGGTCGACGCGCTCGCGTCCCGTTCCGAGTTCTACACCGCCTACACGCCCTACCAGGCCGAGGTGAGCCAGGGGACCCTTACCGCCATATTCGAGTTCCAGACCTTCATATGCCGGCTCACCGGCATGGACGTGGCGAACGCCAGCATGTACGACGGAGCAACGGCCCTGGCCGAGGCGGTCCTCATGTCGGTGCATGTCTCGGGCAGAAAGGCGGTTGCGGCGGCGGACACCCTGCACCCGCACTATCGCGCGGTGCTCGACACCTACTGCGGTGCAAACGGCATCGAGGTGCGGACGGTACGAAACGACGCGGGGGTGATGGGTACGCCCTCCGGCGCCGTGCTCGACGGAGCGTCGGCCGTCATCATCCAGAATCCCAACTTCTTCGGCTGTGTCGAGGACGTGGCGGCCCTTACGGCGGCGGCCCGCGCGGCGAAGGCGCATGGAATCGTCGTCGTGACCGAGCCCCACAGCCTGGGGCTTCTCGCCCCGCCGGGGAAACTCGGCGCGGACATCGTCTGCGGCGAGGCGCAATCGTTCGGGAACCCGGCCGGTTTCGGCGGCCCGGCCCTGGGGATGCTCGCGGCGAAGTCCGAGTTCATGCGTCGCATGCCCGGGCGCCTCGTGGGGCGAACGGTTGACGCCGCGGGCGCGGAGGCGTACGCGCTCACCCTCCAGACGCGGGAACAGCACATACGGCGCGAGAAGGCCACCTCGAACATCTGCACAAATCAGGGGCTCTGCGCTCTCAGGGCCGTCATATACCTCTCCGCGCTCGGGAACGGCATCCGCGAGCTCGCGCTGATCAACCACCGGCTCGCGGCGCGGTGCAAAAAGGAGCTTGCCGCGAGGGGGTGCGCGCCGCTTTTCGACCGGCCCTATTTCAACGAGTTTGCCGTCAGAATCAAAAAGGCGCCGACTGTGATGAAACGCCTTGAGTCCGAGGGCTATGTGCCCGGTGTTCATCTGGGAGATTATTACAAGGAATACAAGGACTGCGTGCTGGTCTGTTGTACGGAGATGACCGGCCCGGCCGAAATCGACGCGTTCGCGGACGCGGTTGCGCGATGCGCGAAATAACACCGCTTAACCCCGGCCGGCGGCACCGCCGGCCCCCGGGTTCGAACAGAGGGATATAGGTATACGAGGTGGCGATATGCCGGTGATTTTTGAAAAGAGCAGGTGCGGGCGGAGCGCCTACGCCATGCCGCGGTGGGAGCTCGAGGACGCAGATCCCATACCGGCGGCACTGTGCAACGACGGGGTGGACCTGGTCGAGGCCGGAGAGGTCGACATCGTGCGCCATTACACCGCGCTCTCGCGCATGAACTTCGGCGTGGATACGGGGATGTACCCGCTCGGAAGCTGTACCATGAAATACAACCCGAAGGTGAACGAGCGCGCCGCCTCGCTGCCCGGATTTACGGGACTGCATCCCCTTGCCTCGGCGGATCTATCACAGGGCGCCCTTGAGGTGCTCTATGAGCTGTCGGAGTACCTCTCGGCGATAACCGGCATGCGGCGCTTTTCTTTCGCGCCCGCGGCGGGGGCTCACGGCGAGCTCGCGGGGGTGATGGTCATCAAGAAATATTTCGAGAAGAAGGGAGAGCGGCGCGGCGTCATTCTCATCCCGGACTCGGCGCACGGCACCAACCCGGCATCGGTCGCGATGTGCGGCTTCGAGACGCGCGAGGTCCCGTCCACCGCGGACGGTGATGTCGACATGGAAAAACTGCGTTCCATGGTCGACGGGAATGTCGCCGCCATGATGCTTACCAGCCCCAATACGCTCGGCCTCTTCGACCGGAACATCGCCGGGATAGCGCGCGTTCTGCACGAGAAGGGCGCGCTCTTCTACTGCGACGGGGCCAACCTGAACGCCGTGCTCGGCGTGGCAAAAGTGCGCGAAATGGGATTCGATCTCATGCACATCAATTTACACAAGACGTTCTCCACCCCGCACGGAGGCGGCGGCCCCGGCTCGGGCCCGCTTGGAGTGAGCGACGGGCTGGAGCCCTTTCTTCCCGTTCCGGTGGTGCTTAAAGGGAAGAAGGGACTGTACCTCGAGTACGACCGGCCGGACTCCATCGGCAGGATTCATTCATTTTACGGCAATTTCCTTATCGCGCTCAGGGCATACGTCTACATCCGCACGCTCGGCCCGGACGGCATCCGCGATGTTGGCGAGACGGCGGTTCTGAACGCCAATTACCTGATGTCCCTTCTCCGAAAGGAATACAATCTCCCCGTCGACCGTATCTGCAAGCACGAGTTCGTGCTGAACGATAAAGACGTGCCCAACGGCGTCACCACCAACGACATCGCCAAGCGCATCCTCGACTACGGCTTCCACGCGCCCACGGTCTATTTCCCGCTGCTTATCCCCGGAGCGATCATGATCGAGCCGACCGAAACCGAAACCAGGGAAACGCTGGAAGCATTCGCCGGGGCGATGATCGCCATAAAGCGCGAGGCCGAAAGCGATCCCGAAACCGTTAAAAGCGCGCCGCATACCACGCCGGTGAGAAAGGTCGACGCGGTGCTGGCGGCGCGCAGGCCGGTGCTCAAATGGGAGCCCTGAGCGGGCGCATTCCGCGCTGGATCAGCCTTAGAATCCCCGGCGGCGCCGACTACGTCCGGGTGAAGGGCGTCATCGAGCGTGAAAAACTGCACACCGTCTGCATGGCGGCGCGATGCCCCAATGTCGGGGACTGCTTCTGTGCCGGGACCGCCACCTTCCTCATAATGGGCGATGTCTGCACCCGCAACTGCCGCTACTGCGCGATCCGGAGCGGCGCACCCGGTCCGGCCGACCCGACCGAGCCGGAACGCGTCGCGCGCGCGATCGCGGAGCTCGGCCTGAGGTACGCCGTCATCACATCGGTAACGCGCGACGACATTCCCGACGGCGGCGCCGCGCTCTTCGCCGCAACGGTTCGGGCCATACGCGGGATTTCGCCGCACTGCCGTGTAGAGGTGCTCATACCGGATTTCGGCCAATCCATGGAGACCTCGATTGAGCGCGTAATGGAGGCCGGTCCCGACGTCATCAACCACAACATCGAAACGGTCGGGTCGCTTTTTCCCTCGCTTCGACCGCGGGGCGACTACAGCCTCTCTCTCCGGCTCCTCGCGCGCGTGGCCTCATCGGGAAGGCCGGCCAAATCGGGGCTCATGCTCGGCCTGGGCGAGTCCATGGACCAGGTCCGCGCAACGCTTGAAGACCTCCTCCGCGCCGGCTGTTCCATTCTGACGGCGGGACAGTATCTCCGTTCGCGGCGGGAAAACCATCCCGTGGAGCGGTTCTATACGCCGGAAGAATTCGAGCGCGTGCGGGAGCTCGCCGAATCCATGGGGTTCGGACGCGTGCTCGCGGGCCCGATGGTCCGCAGCTCCTATCACGCGGGCGAGCTGTAGGATTGCAGATGACCGGAACAGCCGCCCTCAAGGCCCCCGGTGAGAAACTTATCAGGATACGCCTCTCGCTAAAGGCGGGAGAAGTGCTCGACGCCGCGATTTCGGGTGATTTCTTCATCCACCCGGAGGAGTCGGTGGGCATTCTGGAAGAGGCGCTCCGCGGTCCCCTCGGAGGCCCGGGGGTGCTCGCCGAACGCCTCCGCCGCGCGGCGGAGGCCGGAGGTATAGAGCTGGTAGGCGTTTCCGCGGAGAGCATCGCGCGCTGCGCGCTCGAGGCCGCGGAGTCCTGTGCTGATCGGGTGGATGAATAATGGAGGAATGGCGCCTCATCCTCGATCCGCCGGGTCGCGGCGCCCATAACATGGCGGTCGACCTGGCCCTTCTCAACTCCCTCGCGCGCCGGTCGGGCCCACCCGTGCTGCGCCTGTACTCGTGGTCGCCTCCGGCCATAACCATCGGATATTTCCAGCGAATGGAGGAGGAGGTGCGCGTCGATGAGTGCCGCGCGATGGGCGTCGAGGTCATCAGGCGCGTGACCGGTGGGGGGGCCGTCTTCCACGACAACGAGATCACGTACAGCGTCTTCATCCCGCTCTCACATCGGCTCGCCGCATCCTCCATCCGCGAATCCTACGGCCTGCTCTGCGCGCCGATAGTCGACTGTCTCCACGGCCTGGGCCTGGAGGCCCGGTTCAGCCCGGTCAACGACGTGCTGGTCGGAGGGGCCAAGGTCTCCGGAAGCGCGCAGACGCGCAGGAACGGAGTTCTGCTTCAGCACGGCACGCTGCTCATCGGTGTGGACGCGGCGTCGATGTTCAGGGTGCTGAACGTGGCGAAGGAGAAGTCCGCCACGACGGCGTCGGGCGCGCCGGAACACCGCGTGACCTCGCTCGAGGCTCTCCTCGGGGATCGCGCCCGCGGAGAGAATTTCGCCGGGGACCTCGGGAGACGTCTCGCGCTCGCGTTCGCGGGGAGGCTCGGATGCGATTTCGTCGAATCGGGGCTTTCGGTCGAAGAGAAACGGGACGCGCTGCGAATAGAGGAAGAGCTTTTCAGAAAGGAGGAGTGGAACCGGGATCGTTCAATCCGCCCGGTATTGGGGAACTCGCCGGACTAGAAGAAATCGCGCTCCTCGAGCTTCTTTTTTATGGCCGCGATCTGCGCCTCGTTGCTGATAATTTTAGACATCCTTCGTTCATTGTCGCCGTCCAGGTCGACCTGTATGGGCTTCTGGTAGAAATTGACGGAGAGCCTGTTGCCGTCCCGCACGAACTTGCAGAAAACCGTCACCCGGGGTTTAAGGTAATCCTTCTGTCCGAGGTCGCGGATCATGGCCAGCTCCTGGGTGTTGAGCTCGCAGAAATCGTTTTTGGTGTAAAAGCTCTGCGAATGGTTGAGTATGGGGGCGACTTTGTTGATGAAATCGCTGATGATATCGTAATCGAAATGCACGTCGATGGTGTTCACGATCGCCTTGAGCGCGTATTCAATCGAAACGGCGTCGCGGAAGGGCCGTTTGGAGGTGAGGGCGTCGTAGATGTCGCAGATGGAGACGATCTTGGGGAAATCGGGCAGATTTTCGTAGGGAAGGCCGTAATATCCCCGGTTATTGAATTTTTCGTGGTGAAACAGCACCGACTGGAGGACTATGGGGCTTACCCGCTCGATATTCTTCAGTATTTCGTACCCGAGCTGGGGATGGCGCTTCATCTTCTGCACCTCGGTGATGTTAAGCTTACCCTCCTTGTTGAGGAGCTGCTTGTCGATGCGGGTGGAGCCGATGTCGTGCAGGTACGAGCCGAGGGTGATGTATTTGATCTCGTCCAGCGTGAAGGTGGCGCGTTTCTTCGCGAAGAGGGCGGCCAGAATCCCGACGTTGACGGAATGGTTATACAGGTATTCGTCGTGCGATTTGAGGTCTTTAAGGAGATCGACCGCCTCTATGTCGGATGTATTGAGATCGTTTACGATCTCCTCGACCACCTTCTCGGCGTCACGAAGCGAGGTGCGCGAGAGCTTCTCGGTGTTCAGGATCTCTTCCATTATCTCGCGCGGCTTGTTGTAGGCGATCTTCATCCGGTACGCGGGTATGACCGCCCTCTCGCCGGTATCGGTATAGTAAAGGGTGCTGCCGTATTTCTCGCCGATCTGGACGATCTTTTCCGCGGTGAGCACCGTCCGGGCCTCGAGCACCATCTCGCCGTTCTTTGAATATAGCGGATAGATAAAGCTGTTGTTGGGGCGCAGATAACCCAGGTCGACTTTTATCTTTCTCGAGACCATTATTCCTTCCCTATTTTTATATACGAATATGGGCATCCGGCCCTGTTTTTGTCAAGCGAAAGGCCCCTCGTTGGACGGGCATCCGACTCAAGTAATAATACGGAATTTCCCGGTGAAAATAAACTAAAATTCCGATCGTTATCGGCACGACGCCGGTGTGGCGGAAAAAGGCTTGATTTACCGGAACGGCGGATCGTACAGTACACGGACCATGGGCTACCTTTCGGGCGCGAAACCAGTCGAAAAATCGGGCGGACGGATTTTTATGCCGGTGACTTTTGTTCTCGCCGCCATCATCGCGCTGTCCGCGGGGTGTGGAGATTTTTCCTCGGTGCGCGACCCGCGCGCACTGTACATCCACCTGGGGTCCGAGCCCGGGCACCTTAATCCCATCACCTCGACCGAGGCGGTGGCCTCGTCGATAAACCAGCATATCTACGAAACGCTGCTGGACCGCGATTACGACACCGCCGAGCTCATCCCACAGCTGGCGGAATCGTGGACCACGTCGCCCGACAGGCTGCGCTACCGCTTCAGGCTTAAAAAGGGCGTCCTCTGGAGCGACGGCGTGGAGCTTACCGCGGACGATATCGTGTATTCATTCCGGACCATAAAAGACCCGAAAGTGGCCTGCGCTCCGCTCAAGGTGTATTACATCGATGTGCGCGACGTCCGGAAGATCGACCGCTATACCGTAGAGTTCCTCTACTCGAAACAGTATTTCAGGGCCCTGGAGATCTGCGGGACCATTCCTATCGTGCCCAGGCACGTCTTCGGTGACGGCACGGATTTCAACACACACAGGAACAACCGCTTCCCGGTGGGGACCGGTCCGTTCAGGTTCGAGCGATGGGATACCGGCAAGCGCATAGTGCTGGTCCGCAACGAGCGCTACAAGGGGAAGGCGCCGGATTTGCGGAGGATAGTGTACCGAGTCGTCGCCGAGCCGAATATCGCGCTTCAGATGGTGAAAAAAGGCGAGCTCGACGTGATGTCCGTGCGCGCCATACAATGGGTGCGACAGACCAACTCCGAGAAGTTCGTTAACAACTTTTACAAGCTCCAGTATTACCTTCCAACCTATAATTATATCGGTTGGAACGCCGCGCGCCCGCTTTTCGCCGACCGGCGCGTCCGGCTGGCCATGACGCACCTGGTCAACCGCGAGGCGATTCTGGACAAACTGCTCTTCGGTATCGGCGAGATCGTGACGGGGTCGTCCTATATTTACAGCAAAGGCTACGATAAAAGCATCAAGCCGTGGCCCTACGATCCGGCGTTCGCACGCGAACTTCTGGCACAGGCGGGATGGCGCGACACCGACGGCGACGGCATACTGGACCGGGGAGGCAAAAAGTTCGCCTTTACCTTCACGATCCCGTCCGGAAGCAAGTTCGCGGAGCGGCTGGGCACCATCATGAAGGAGGACTTTTCGAAGGCGGGGATCGCGATGGACATCAACCGCTACGAGTGGGCCGTTTTCGTGCAGAAGCTGCATCAGCGCGATTTCGACGCGGTCACGCTGGCCTGGTCGCTCTCATGGGAGGACGACCCCTACCAGCTCTGGCATTCGACGCAGGTGGCGGGGGGGTCGAATTTCTGCTCGTTCAAAAACGCCGAGGCAGACGATATCATCATCCGCCTGCGCAAGGAGTTCGACGAGAATAAAAGGATAAAAATGTATCATCGTTTTCACCGCATCCTCCACGAGGAGCAGCCGTACACGTTTCTGTACTGCACGCCCGCGCAGGTCGTCGTGAGCCGGAGGTTCGAGGACGTCAGGGTGCACCTGCGCGGCCTCAACTATCTCGAATGGAAGGTGGCCGCGATCGATGATTAAATACCTGCTCAAACGCCTCCTGCTGATCGTGCCGACCTTCCTCGGCATAAGCCTCATCACCTACTCCATGATACGGCTCGCTCCGGGCGATTATACGACGCTGCGCGCCGGGCTCCAGGGCGAACTCAAGGCGGGGGCGATAGGGAAGGAGATCATCGAGCAGGAAAAGAAGCTCTACGGGCTCGACAAGCCCGTTATCGTCGGCTACTGGGACTGGTTTACAAGGCTCGTGGTGCTCGATTTCGGGACGTCGCGCAAGGACGGCAGGCCCGTGGCGGAGCGTATAGGCGAGGCGCTTCCCATCACGCTTGCCCTCAATATAATAAGCATGATCATCGTGTATATCGTTTCAATTCCGGGAGGGATCGTCTCGGCGCTCAAGAAGGATTCGCTCTACGACCGCGTCTCGAGCCTGGTGCTCTTTATACTGTACTCGCTTCCCTCGTTCTGGGTGGGGCTCCTGCTGCTCATGGTGCTTTCTGGCGGGGACTATCTCAACCTGTTTCCGCTGGGAGGAATAATATCCGACTGGGCCGAGGGCTTCCCGTTTTTCGACAGGATGGTAAACATCGCGTGGCACCTGGTACTGCCCGTGGTAACACTGACGTACGGGGGCTTCGCCTTTCTCTCGCGCTACACGCGCGCCACCATGCTCGATGTCATCAACCAGCAATACATCATGACCGCGCGCGCCAAGGGTCTCTCAGAAAAACGCGTGGTGATCGTGCACGCGTTTCGCAATTCGCTCGTGCCTCTCGTCACGCTGATGGCGACGATACTGCCGGGCCTTCTGGGCGGAAGCGTCATCGTGGAATCCATCTTTTCGATACCCGGGATGGGCATGCTCGCCTTCGAGGCGATCCTCGCCCGCGATATCCCCGTCATTATGGCCATCGCTTCCATCTCGGCGGCGCTTACGCTTCTCGGCATCCTTATCGCCGACATCCTCTATGGCGTGGTCGATCCCCGTATACGGCTGGAGGCAAAGCAATGAACTCATCCCGCGGTTACTGGGCCGGCGTGTGGAGCGAGTTCCGGCGCAACCGGCTTGCTCTCGCCGGCCTCGTGGTGGTCCTCGCTCTCTTTCTCGTGGCGATTCTCGCGCCGCTGCTCGCGAACGACAAACCGTACCTCTACATATCGGACGGTAAAACGTATTTCCCGATACTCTTCGATTACCCGGAGCTCGCGGACACAGGTTTTCGCGATGAGGCGGCCCGGGCCTTCGTTCTCATGCCTCCCATCCCCTACACCAGCTCGGAGTACGACCTCGACGCCATCGTGATGCCGCCCTCGGCCCGGCACATACTGGGCACCGACGAGCAGGGCAGGGATCTGGCGGCGCGCATGATACACGGCACGCGCGTTTCGATACTCGTGGGCTTCATCGCGGTCTTCATATACGTGACAATGGGTGTCATCATCGGAGCGCTTGCCGGTTATTACGGCGGTGTGGTCGACATGCTCGTCTCGCGCTTCATCGAAATAATCATCTGCTTCCCGACGTTTTTCCTTATACTGACAATTCTGGCGCTCGTGGGTCCGAGCCTGGTCAACGTGATGCTTGTCATCGGTGTTACCGGCTGGACCGGCATCGCGCGCATCGTGCGCGGCGAGTTCCTTAAAATACGCGAGATGGAATTCGTGCAGGCGTCCCGCGCGCTGGGAGCGCGCGACCGAACGATCATCTTCCGGCACATGCTGCCAAACGCGCTCGCGCCGGTGCTGGTCTCGGCGACTTTCGGTATCGCCTCGACCATCCTTATAGAATCGTCGCTGTCATTCCTCGGTTTCGGCGTCCAGCCGCCGACGCCTAGCTGGGGGGACATCCTCTCGCAGTCGCGTGATTTCATGGATTTCGCCTGGTGGCTCACGCTGGTGCCCGGCTTCGCCATCTTCATCACCATCACCGCCTACAACCTGGTGGGCGAGGGTTTCCAGGACGCCATCGACCCGCGGGCGGTCAGGAAATAGACCCCGATACGGGTGGTGCCGCGGTGATACGACCGGGCCTCTCCGCCGATTACGCAGGCGCGAAAACGCCGGAAAATTTTTTATGACGGTGAAATTGGATATTCTGATAGTATGATGATACGGCAATTGATTTCACGCGTTAAAGCGCACCGCACCCTCAAAACCGGAGCCGCGATCGTTGTGATCGCCGGAGTGGCCGCCTGCGCCTCTCTTATGGAGAGAGATCCGGATGTCTACCACCTGCTTCCCCGGGAATCCGACCTTCCCGGGTGGGAGATAGTGGACGGTCCGCGCAGCTTCGATACGACAAACATGGCCCTGTATATGGAGGCGGACTCGGAATTGCTCAGGGAGTACCGCGCCCTGGGCGTGGCGACGGCGCTGTACAGGCCGCTGGGAGACAGGCCCGGAACGGTCACGGTCTGGGTGTACCGGCTCGGTTCTCCGCTTGAGGCGTTCGGTTTCTATGGAAGAAAGACCGCAACGATACCGAGAATTCCCGCTCCGTCGATGGGCAGTCATGAGATCACGGCATTCAGGAACGGGCTCCTTCTCAGAAAGGGGGCTCATTTCGTTTCCATTGTCACAGATGGACCCGAGGCCGGAGGCGAGCTGGTGATGTTCGCGCGAAGCATACTGGAGGCGATACCTCCGTCGGAATCCGGAGTGCCGGACTGGGCGAAGCTCTTCGGTGAGGGGGGAAGGAAAGATGAAATCGTCTATTATCCGAAGGGGATTTACGGCATCCCTCTCGGGGCAGGGATGTTCGTGCGCCGGAGAATGATCAAAGGGACGGCGTACGAGGTATACTACTCGCGGAGACCGTCGGTCGCGTCGGCGCTGCGCGATTTTACCGGTCTGCTGGACGGGGAAAGGGGCGGCTTTACCCTCGCGAGCTCCGGTGAGAGGCAGGTGGCGTTCCGGATCAGGTCGGATGGCGGGTACGTATTCGCCGCGAGGTCCGGGGATACCGTCTTCGGGCTTCTGTGGGCGGAAACACTGACAGATGGAAACGGCGCGATCGACGCCCTGATGGATGAAATCTCCGGCGCCGGGAACGATTGACTGGAGGTGTCGGTCTTTCGATGTACTATATTTTCGGTGACCTTCATGGCATGTTTTCGAAGCTCGAAGCCCTGTACGGACAGCTGCGGGAAACCATACGCGGGGACGACACCCTTCTTTTCCTCGGTGATTACATAGACAGGGGGGGCCAGTCGTACCAGACGGTGGAATTCCTGACAGGACTCTCCAGGCTGCACCGGACCGTGTTTCTGAAAGGGAACCACGAATCCATGCTGCTCGATTATCTTTCGGGCGGGGACGGCGGCCTCTACTTCCGAAACGGGGGCGAAAGAACGATCGAAAGCTATCGGCGCTCTCTGGGCTCTTTCAGCCTGCCTTCCTCCCATATGGACTTTTTCCGATCTCTCCTGATGTACCATGAAACGGACAATTTTATTGCGGTTCATGCCGGGATCGATCCGAAAATAACAACAATGGACCTTCAGTCCGAGGAAAACATGCTCTGGATCCGCGAGGAGTTCTTTCTGGCGGATAAGCGCTGGCCCAAAACGATCATCTTCGGCCATACGCCGGCGGTTCATTTCACCGGGGTGATGTCGCGACCCTGGTTCGACGAACGGCGCAATATAATCGGCCTCGATACCGGAGCGGTGTACGGCGGCAGGCTGACGTGCATGCGCTGGCCCGACCGGGCGATATTCCAGAGCTGAACACCGGAGGTTTCACGCCGGCCCCCGGTTGAGGGGCCGATGGCTGATAAGAACCGATGAACAGATCATTGAACGAATACGGACATCTGGTCGCGTGCGTTGTGGCCCTGGCCTTAACGTGGACGGGAATATCCGCGGCGCGTAATTACGATATGATTGCCAGGATCGAGTCGAAGCGTAAAGACAAGCTGCTCACATTGCGCTTCGATTCGCGGCCCGCGTTCGAGTCGTATTTTATCCTGGAGGGAGAGCGTATAATCGGCAGGATATCGGTGGTGTCTTCCGTCGAACAGCGGGAGGGCGTGCGCGGGGGGTATCGGGCCACCGCGTATTATTCGCTCGATAATCCCGCGGACGAGGCATTGATCCGCGCCGGACTCGAGATCGGACTTCGCGTCGAAGCGGAGCGAAAGACGAGAGACTACGCCGAGCCCCAGAAAAAAGAAACCGTCGTCTATAAAAGCAGGATCATCTCGCCGATTGACGGCAGGGAGATGGTGCTCGTCCCGGCGGGAAAATTCGTTTTCGGCAGCGATACGGGACATCGGGACGAAGCGCCGGAGCGGGTTGTCGAGCTGGGAGATTACTACATCGATCGCCACGAGGTATCGAATGCCGATTACCTGGCGTTCGTGAGGAAAACGAATGGAGCGCCGCCGCGTTCCTGGAGGGGAGGCCTTCCGGAACAATCGGAGATGGACCTTCCGGTAATGGCGACATGGATGGAGGCCGAGGCGTATGCCCGGTGGGCCAACAAGCGGCTTCCCGGAGAAATGGAATGGGAGAAGGCGGCCAGGGGGCCCGCGCCGGCCGCGGAAACCGCAAAGGATCCGGATCGGTCGGGGAGTCGTTTATATCCATGGGGCCGGGGCTTCGAACCGGGGAAGTCCAACACGCTTGAGTTCTGGGACAATCCTGAAACCGGAAAAGAAATAAAGGGAGCGTACCCGCGGGGGCTTTTGCCGGTGCGATCATTCGAGGGTTCAGGCGATTCACCATATGGGGCCGTTAACATGGCCGGAAATGCCCCCGAGTGGACGGCCGACTGGTACAGGGCCTATCCCGAAAACAGATACGCCGACAGGCGTTTCGGGACGAGGTTCAAGGTGCTCAGGGGCGGCGCCTGGTTCAGCGGAGCGGACAGTGTACGGGTAACGCGAAGGCAGATAGGCGGGATACCGAACCTGTACAAAGATGCATCCGGAGGATTCAGATGTGTGAAGCCTCCGGCTCTGCTCGACGTCGAATCTGACGGGAAATAGAACAACAATAGTTTTGAATGCTATGAGTAAAAATTCCACATTTATCAACAGCTTTATCCACAATCGTGGATAAAGTGAGAGGTCGGAGGAATGTTGATGGGTACGCGTTACATGTTGCCGTTCATCGTGCTTTTCGCGGGAATGATCGCCACGGGCTGTGTGCGGAATGACACCACAGCCGGGGCCGTCAGGGAAAACCTGAGACTCGTGAGCATCAATGTCTGGTCGGGGCTCGACTATAAGGGTACGCTCATTATGGGCGAATACGAGGCTCCCGAAAGGCGCGAGCTGCGCTACCAGGCGCTGCTGTCTGAAATACGCAGGCTCGATCCCGATATCATCGCTATAAACGAAGCCAACTTTCTTCCGGATTATATCAGACGATTGGCCGCGGATATCGATTATGACCACATCTATCACGTGGGTGTCTCAGGGCTCCATATAGGCAGGGTGGGATTGCCCTGGAACCTCCGGGAGGGAGACGCGATCCTGGCGAAGAAAGACCTCGCGCTTGCGTCTGTCGGC
>JAGODA010000221.1 GCA_017998475.1 Spirochaetota bacterium
CCTCAGGCAGGATCGCGAGGAATTCATCGCCTCTGAAACGTATTCCGGTGTTTTTCGCGCCTATGGATGCGACAAAGAGCTGCGCGAGGATTTTCAGCATCCTATCGCCCGCCTCATGTCCATAATTGTCGTTGATATCCTTGAAATTGTCCGGTTTGATCACGATGACGGCGAACGCTCCCTCCCCCCTCGTAAAGGCCGGGATGACCTCCTCGTCCAGGTAGGACCTGTTGTAGAGTCCCGTCAGCTTGTCGTAATGGATCTGCTTGCGCAGTTCCTCCACCCAGTGTGTTTTTTCGGATATCAGGCTGTTCGTGTACCGTATTCGCGCGGCCACCGTCGCGAGAAACCTGTGGAGTATCCGGGCCGCCATTCCACCGTGAAGCTCGAGTAGCTCCCTGAAACTCGTTCCTTTCGCCGGAAATCGAAGAACCTTCGAATCCTTCTCCGCGACGGCGGTTGCCGTACGCGGGCTGTTTTCGAACAGGTCGAACTCTCCGAACGTCTCTCCCTCTATGAAAGTCGCTATACACGTCGTCTCGCCGTTCGTGTTCCTGTTGATCGCGATCTCACCCGATCGAACGATATACAGCGCGTCGGCCGTTTCCGATTCGCGGAATATCACGGAACCGGCGTGAACGCTTATGAGCTCGCTGTTATCCGAAAGCACGGCCAGCTCGCTTTCATTCAACCTGGCGAAAAGCCCGGCGTTTTTCAATATTTCTATCCGTTCATCCATCCCATTCACATTACGGCGCCAGTCACCTATATGCGGAACTTACCCTTCTCGTAAATGCACATCGTTTTTCCGTTCCTCAAAACGGCGTTCACACGTTTGTTTTCCGTATTCACGAGGTCCCAGTGAAGGGCCGAATCGTTGAACCCGAGTGATTTCCGTGCGCGCGGGTCGAGCGCGGCCGGATTACCGGCATACGCGTTGGTATACGAGCTTCCCAGCGCGATGTGGCAGTTGCCGTATCGTCCTCCATAGTTTTCATCGAACAATGTATCGGCCATAAACCTGTCTATCTTCGAAAAGCGTACGTCCGTGAGTGAAAACTCGCCTATCCTCGAGGCGCCGGCGTCCATCGCGATGGTTTCACGCAGAAAGGCCTGCCCTTTGCCGGCCGTCGCGTGAACCACCTTTCCTCCATTAAAACGAAGCCTCACGCGTTCGACATAGTTCCCATTTCGAAAAGACGGCTGGTCGGCGTAGTATTCGCCTTTAGCTCCCCGCCAGTCCGGAGATGTAAAAATCTCGAACGACGGGATGTTCCTGCCGCTCACTCCTATGAATACGCGTTTTTCACCCAGATTGATTGACAGGTCCATCGAAGGGCTCTCGACCCGGATAGCGCCGATTTTCAGCGAGTTAAGCCATTTTTTCACCTCGCCGGCGGAGCGAAAAACCTCTTCCCATCGCGAGACCGGGTCCGTTTCGTTCAACATGCATGCCTTTATCACCTGGCCGGTATACTGTCGCAGGCTCAGGCCGGCCTGTGACGCGAGCGCATGGGTGGGGTACGTGCACAGCGTCCATCCGAATTTCCCGGACTCCTCCCGGCGGTTGAGAATCTCCCTCATCTTTTTCCTTGTTACGGCGGCGTCGTTCATGGACTTTGGGTCGACTCCCTGGAGATGTGTAAGGGACGATGGCGCGTGCAGATACACGCTTCCGACCAGATTTCCGTAGAGTACTTTTTCTCCCGAAACGATATGTTTTCTCTGCCTTCGGTCCGAATGCCTGAAATAATTCCTCTCCATGAGGGGTGTCGGCATGGCCCTCATTACTACATTCAACCTTCTCTCGACCAGCGAACCGTGAAGCGCCTCGGCCAGGGGAAGAGCCTCCAGGTCGTAATTTACAAGAACTTCCCCATACCGGGGAAGCGGATTCCGCCTGCCTGTTGAAAGGCCCCATATGAGCACGTCCGCATATCTTTCGAGATGAGTACTGGAGATGGTCATCAATCACCGCCCGATGTCATGCTGGTCAATACCGCGGACCACGCGGGTACGCTATTCGAGCGCCTTTTTAAAATCAATCAAAATACCTGTCCTCGCCTGTCCGAACCGGAAACGTGCTCCAATCTCCCTGTTAATAATTCTTGTGTTTTGCGGCGGAGCCATTTACCGTTTTGGCAGAATATCCTCCTGTGAATGACAGGATCGCGGGGGCATGGTTTAATTTCTGAAGACGAAGGCCTTAAAGTTGTATCCGTCGCAAGAGAAATAAAGCGGAGGCGGAATATCCATGATGGTAAAAGGCAGCGAAAGAACCGCATTGATAACCGGCGAGTCAACCGTAAGTTACAACGAACTGCTGCGTCAGATCGGAATATACGCAGGACTTTACAGGATACGAAAAGGCGACCGCGTCGCCGTCTTTTCCGAGAACCGCCCCGAATGGATATATGCTTTCTATTCCGCATGGGCCAACGGAGGCGTCAGCGTACCGATCGATTTTATGTCCCCTTCCGTTGATGTACGCGCCCTTCTTGAGGACTCCACCCCCGCCGTTGTATTCACCAGCCATGCCTGTCTCACCGTGCTTCGGTCGGCGCTTAAAAACCTGCGCAGGAAGCCCCGCATTTTTATCTTCGAAGAAATACGGCCGGCGGCACCGGTCCGCTTCTCGGAACTCCGCATAGAGGACCCTGACGCGATCGCCGCGATTCTGTATACCTCCGGAACCACGGGAAACGCCAAGGGGGTGATGCTTACATTCGACAACCTTCTTGCGAGTATCGAAGCGATTACCGGCCTCGGCATGCTCACCGCCGACGACCGCATGCTCGCGATACTGCCGTTCCATCACATTTTTCCGCTTCAGGGCACCGTGACCTGTCCGCTCTACATGGGGGCAACCATCGTGTTCTCCCGAAGCCTGAATCCCGATGATATTCTGGCAACACTCCAGAAACACAGGATCACCATGTTCCTCGGGGTTCCAAGGCTCTACGAGGCCTTCCATGCCTCTCTGATGGCGAAGATTCGATCGAATCCGGTCGCCAGGGTCCTCTTCATCACTTCCCGTGGAATCGGCAGCCTCTCCCTCAGCAGGCTCCTGTTCAAGAAAGTCCAGGACGCCTTCGGCGGATCCATTCATGCCTATCTCACCGGCGGCGCGCCGATGCGTCCGGAGGTCGAGCGGGATCTCCGGGCGCTGGGATTCAAGCTCATAGAGGGATACGGCCTTACTGAAACGGCCCCGCTCGTCTCCTTCAATCGTTTCGATCGGATAAAACCCGGTTCCGTCGGACAGCCCGTACCCAACACCGAGGTCAGGATTATCGACGGAGAAATAGCGGTGAGGGGCCGCAATGTTATGAAGGGGTATTACAAAAAGCCGACGGCCACGACCAGGGCACTGCGTGACGGATGGTTCTTTACCGGCGACGCGGGTTCCATCGATGAGGAAGGTTTTATCACAATATCGGGTCGTGTTGATGAAATGATAGTACTCGCCAGCGGGAAAAACATCAATCCCGATGAGATCGAAACCAGGCTTAAATCACTCACACCCCTGGTCGCCGATGCCGCCATAACCCTGCGGAACGGCCAGCTGACCGCTCTGATCAATCCGAACATGAGCCTCGCGCGGAAGAATGGCGTGGGCAACATCCAGGAAATGATTAAATGGAAGGCCATAGACGTCTACAACGCATCGGTCCAGCCGTACAGGCGTATACTGAATATCGCCCTTACCAATCGGGACCTTCCGCGCACCCGCCTCGGAAAACTCAGGCGACACCTGCTCGAGGATTACTTCACCACCGATCCTCGCTCCTCGAACTCCGTACCCGAACCGGAGTTCGAGGAGTACCGGCTGCTTAAACGCTTCCTCCGGGACATCACCGGTTCAGCCGTCCACCCTGAAGACCACTTCGAGATGGATCTCGGCCTGGACTCCCTTAACCGGGTCGAGCTCATCGCGTACTGCGAGACCGTTTTCGGGCTCAAGCTTTCCGAGATGGACCTCGCGGCCAATCATAATCCCAGAAAACTCGCGGAAATACTCCGCCTGAGAAAAACGAAACTGTCCTCCGAAGAGCTGGTAAACTGGGAGGTGATTCTCGCCGAGGGAGAACAGGTGCGTCTTCCCGAGCCTAAAATGCTCGCTCCGACCATCATTCGCGGCCTTCTTCGGCCCGTGGCGCGCTTAATGTTCCGCCTGAAACACCAGGGCATGGAAATGATACCCGACAGTCCGCTCATCATAACCCCGAATCACCAGAGTTATCTCGACGCCTTCCTGGTTATGCTCGTGATGCCTCGCAGAATGCTCAAAACTACATTCTTTATAGCCAACAGCAAACACTTCATCACCCGGCTCGTCGGCATGCTGTCGAGAAATATCATTATTCTCAACATAGAAAAAGACCTCAAGACCGCGCTCAGCACCACGGCGGCCGCGCTTAAAAACGGGAAAAACGTTGTAATCTTTCCAGAAGGCACGCGAAGCCGTGACGGACGTCTGGGGGTTTTCAAGAAAACATTCGCGATTCTCAGCAAGGAGCTCAATGTTCCCGTTGTGCCGCTTGCCATCAGCGGGGCGTACGAATCCTTCCCGTTCGGAAGGCTTCTCCCGCGCCCGGGCAACATCGAGCTGCGTTTCGCGGAACCGATTTATCCCGGCCGCGGCGATTACCAGACGATAATCGACCGTGTCAGATCGGTTATCGATGCGCTGCTTCCAAAAAAATAATGCTTGCCGAAATCACATCGAGGCGCGTCATGATTGCTTTCCCGTGTACTTCACTGATCGAACCTCGTTAGGCCGACGCGGTTGCTGACGGGAGTCCATCACGAATGATCGAGACACCTGGCGCGTATAATACGGTTCATGGCTACTGTTGAATGTCAAATTCCAGAATCATCAAACGGCTACGAACGGCCATCAACGCCGCTCTCGCGCTTTTATTCGTAATCGCCATCTCCATCGAGGGCTTTCACCATCATCACGACGGAAAAACCCATTCCAATTGCCCGATCTGCCAGTTCTCCATTCATAACTCAAGCCCTGATGTTCCCGACAATCAGGAGCGATTTTTATTACCGCCGGTCCTTTTTCGGTCCGGTACCGACCGCCCCCCAGCGGTCATCCTGTTCGAAATCCTTGGATTCTGTTATCCCAACGCACCACCCTTCTATTTCTCCTGAAGGCGCCCGTACGGCGCGTGACATCAGGTTTCGCGGCAACGGCCGCGGAACGACAACCACGAAAAGGAGAAAATAATGAAAAAAGCCATTTTACTGGTCATATTTTTATACGCATCCGGGTATGCGTTCGCGCAGGATTCCGATACCGGTACGGGCGCCGAGCGACGCAGGAACGCCTACAATGAATCCATAAGCGCGCCGTTCGCGCAGGGGAGATTCATACCCGACATCTCTCTTATCGCCGACTTTTCGGTCACCGTGCGCGACATCGGCGACGAGCGCTATGAATCTCTCGAAGTACCGGGGCTCATCCACGCCCACTCGCATGAAGGAGAGTATCATCATCATACCGCGCCGAACGCGCGGAACGGTTTCAACTTCAATTACGCCGAGCTCTCTTTGTATTC
>JAGODA010000222.1 GCA_017998475.1 Spirochaetota bacterium
CTTCAAGGCCGAGGACGAGATAACCGTCGAGACGCTGAAAGGCAACGTGGCCGAAATCAACCCGGCGGTAGAAGAGGCCCGGGAGCCCAAGGAAGGGATCCTCAGGGACTTCAAAGACCTCATGTAACGGGGCGAGGGGTACGCTACCGTGACGGGCACGATCACATCCATACACGGGCCAGAGCGGCCCAGCCTCGATTTCCTCGAGTACTGGGAGTCCCTCGGCTTTTTCGACAACCTCCAGGTCATCCTGCCGGCCAAATTCTTCATGATATTCGAGATCGCCCGCGTGGTGTTTACGCCGGACTTCATCTCCGAAGCGCTCTCGGCGATCGAGGACATCTCCAAGGAGGAGAAGATCGAGGCCCCGGACCGCGACGAGACGATCCTGGTCAACCGCATGGAAAAGGTCTCTCCGCTGTCGGACAACATGGTGATCGACACCTATCGCACCATCTACGACCTCAAGCGCACCCTGCCGCGCGAGCTCGCGATGGACGATGAAATATTCGACATCAAGCTTTTCAAACGGACGCTTCTGGTGCAGCGTTTCTTCGAGACGAGAGCCGACTCGTTCAAGCCCATATCGACCCTGCGCGACGAATCGGGCCGGCAGGCCAACCGCTTCGACCAGAAGTTCTACCTGCTTCTTGACCGCTCGCGTTCGATGGACTTCAAGATGCGCTCCTTCTTCTCAAAGTGTCTGGTGGCCGAATTCCTCCGCAGAAAGCTCAACGGCAACGCGAAGATATTCTACCGTCCCTTCGACACGAAGACCGGCGACCTGGTCAAGATAGAGAAAAAGGAGGATTTTCCGGTGCTCATCGAGAAGGTGCTCCTCACCACCACGGGCGGCACGAGCACCAACCTCCAGGAGGCCGTCTACCAGGCCGTGGAGGACATCCGTTTCGACAAGGAGCTCATCAACGCCGAGATCCTGGTGGTGACCGACGGCATCAGCAAGATCGACAAGTACGGCATGAAGAACAAGCTGGGCGACATCAAGCTCAACGTGCTCAAGATCGGCGACGACCTGGCCGAGCCTAACTTCTTCGAGATGAAGAAGACGCTCGAGTTCTCCAAGATCGATTTCGACCCCTCGTCGGTCAATATAAAGGAAATCAAGAAAAAGATGGCCGACGCCGGCGGCGAGGGGGACGAAAGCGTCCTCTCGCCAAAGGAAAGAAGGGCCTACCGCTACCTGCTCGACTTCTCCGAGCGGATGTTCAACGACCTGCGCGAGGTCTCGCAGCGATTCGTCGAGATAAAAGACCTGGAGCCGTACGAGCTGTTCAAGCTCACCGACGAGATGCTCGACCAGATCGAGACGGCGGTAGACGAGCTCTCGCGGATAGATCTCTCGGCGAGGACACAGGAAGAGCGCGAGCGTCTCTACAAGCAGGCCTATTTCCTCGGCCAGTACCTTGAGCTTCTTATGGAATACGGGGGCAACAACAAGAACCCGATCCTCCAGCGCGCCGAGGCTAAAATACGGGAAATCAAGCAGCGGATGCTTGAGGACCCGGGACTGCTCAAACTCGTTCAGGCCGTAAAAGGCTACGACGAGGACAAGGAGACGATGAAGCTTGCCCGTAAAGAGGTAAAGAAGAAGCTTAAGGAGATGCAGCTGCAGAGCAAAACCCTGACCACGAGCGAGATGAAGAAGGCACAGATGCTCCTCACGATGGACGTCGGGGAGGGAAGCATGGGGCAGTTTCTGAAGCTTATCCTGGTCAAACTGTGGATGCTGCTCTCGGGCCTGGCGCGCAGGGTCTTCAGGCGGGAGTCCGGGCCGGTAGAGAGCAAATCCTGATACCGCCGAAACGGCCCGTACTTTACAGCTTTTCCCTTCTATACCACTCTATCGTTTCAACGAATATCTCTATGTTGTCCCTGGTCGGCGCCCATCCCAGCTCTTTTTTCGCCTTGGAACAATCGAGCACGAAATTGGAAAGGATAAACACCAGGTGTTCCTTTCTGAGGTAATTGATGTTGAGCGGTTTGAGGATGAAGGATAAAAGCTTCGCGAAGAACGGACTGAGATGCTTGACCTCGCACTGGAGGCCCGCCTTCTCCCTGACGCGCATGACCTCCTCGCTCTGTGTGGGTACATTGTCCGAGCCCAGGTTGTAGACCGCCCCCCTGGCGACCGGGGCCTTCGCTCCCGCGAGAAGCGCCTCCACTACGTCCTCGGTATGGACGAGCTGGTAGCGCGAATCGCCTTCGCCGGCGATATACAGCCGGTTGGAATCTTCCATTCCCAGCGCCATGTAAAGAATGACCAGGATCATGGGGTCGTCGAGTCCGGGGCCGGTTATCGTCGCCGGGCGGAAGATGGTGATGTCCATCTCGTCCTTGTCGACGAACTTCTTGCACAGCTTCTCGGCTTTCAGCTTGTCGCGGCCGTAGCGGGTATTGGGCTTCGGGGCGTCGTCCTCTTTTATCGGCATCTGCTCGGGGGCCCCGTATACCTTCGAGGACGAGAGATACACGATCTTTGTAACGCCCGATTCGCGCGCCGCGCGGAGAAGGTTCTCGGTTCCCTTTACGTTCACGCGTTTCATGAATCGCCGGCCGTAATGTGAGGGATACTCGACATCGAGTAGATGATAGATGGTGTCCACACCCTCGCAGGCCTCGAGCACGAGCTCGTAGTCCAGGATGCTGCCGTCGAGGAACTCGGTGGTCTCCGGGGTTTCCTTGAGCTTCCAGAAATCGAATCCCCGAACGGGTGTGCCTCCGCGCATGAGACGTCCGGCGAGCGCTCTTCCAAGAAGGCTGTTGCACCCCGTGATCAAGACCATAGCGTTCCTCCATGAAGATCCGTGATACGCGCCATGCGTAGAATCGACGGCTTTATTATTTTAGTCAAGAATATTTACCCTGTTCATATCGGCGTCCCTGTTTGCCGTTTCCACGAACGGCGCGAGCATCGATCGTCTCCACGATCCGCCCCATATAACTCCCTCGACATTCCCTGTGATGGATTCGACGGCGACGGCACGGAACCACTCGCGGTCAATTCGATTGTCATCGGCGACGAAGACCTTCCCCTCTCCCGCCCCGGAAGAAGGGCCACGGTACTTCGCCACCCTTCCGGAACCGGTTTCGGCCCTAACCGGGTATTTCCTCCCGTCGTTGACCTCGTAAAAAAGCTCCGGGGAATTCTCAAGCCCGAGCGAGCGGCTCTCCGAATCGCCGTAGATACCAACGAGCATAAACTCCCCGTTGACGGCGAGCATCGAACCGCTCCGCGCGGCACGGTCCCCGGGGCGGGCCGCCACCCTGGCGATGCTCTCCCGGCCCTCTCCCCGGTACACCACCAGGCTTCCGGGCGGCGGCGGGCCGGCGACGAACCGGCTGACCAGAATGATATCGCCGCCCCGCAGAAGCGGCTCCATGGAATCGCCGCTATGGACATACAGCCGGCAGGAGGCGCCCGCGAGCGAAAGCGCCCCGACCGTAAGCACAAGCGTAACAAAGGCGTACAGCAGATAGGCCGGGTACGAAGTGCTCCGCCCGGGTGCGACGGATCTCCGGCGCGCCAGGAAATACGCGTCGATCGAAGACCCCGCCCAGACCGCAAGGCTCGCCGCGGCCATCACCGCAACGGCGTGCAAAACCCTGCCGCCGGGAGCGGAAAAGGGTATGAATGGAATGCAGACCACGGGGAGCAAGCGCAGCAGGAGAAAGACAACGGCCCTGTACGCTTCGCCGCAGTACCACTGACCGAGGCCGGTGAAGAACAGCGAGAGGAGCGCGGCAAGGGCAGGCCTTCGCTCCTTTTCCCTGACCGTGCCGATTATCCGCTCCATATTCGACCGTCCATGGCTATAGAAAAGACTCAATAAATCGTCTTACCTTGTCCCTGCCGGCGAAAACGCCGAAATGCCCCTCGCAGAGGATGTCAGCCTCCAGCGACAGCATGAATTCGAGGGAGCGGATGTAATCGGCGCGGCTCGAGCGAAGCGAATCGTTGAGCGGACCGTGTACGTCCTGGCCGAACAGCACGAGCATCCCGCTCGAACGCATGGTGAGCACCGACGAACCGGGCGAATGCCCCGGAGTGTGATACATCGTGAGTTCGACACCGCCCGCCTCGAAGCGCGCTTCGGTCCCCTCGACTTTTATATCGACCTTCGTGGGCTCCATGCGCGCGCGATACCAGGAAGCCGCGGTCACCTCCGGGTCCGCCGTTTCGATGAATTCGGCGTCGAGCTCATGTGCCACGATGCGCGCGCCGGTCGCGCTTCGCAGAAGGTGCGCGCCGCCGGTGTGGTCGTAGTGGCAGTGAGTGAGAAAGATGTACGCGATATCGCCGGGACTGACTCCGGATTCCTGGATATTTTTCATCACGCGCGAGTGTCCGTCCCCGGTCCCGGCGTCGATGAGCGCCGAGCCGGTCCGGCCCCGGACGAGGTAGATGGCGGCGTCGGACCCGTCGGAGAGCGACGAACCGCCCACCAGGTGGACACCCTCGGTGATCTTCATGACTTCTTTCTTTCGGAAAGCTCCCGCGCGAGGACCTCGTTGACCCTGTCAACGTCGGGGGGGAGCTCGATGGGCCGGTTCGCATAGGTGCTCCGTATGCCGCCGATGCTCCCCTGGTGGTATCCGACCTTGAACTCGGAGAACTTCAGCCCGTGGGCGGTCGAGATAACGATGGTCCGGGCGTCCTTCGGTATTTCCCCGCGCTCGACGAGCTTGATGAGCGCCGCCAGCGCCACCCCGGTATGAGGGCAGGCGTAGAGCCCCGTACGGTCGGCGAGCGCCGCGGCGTCGGCAAGCTCCTCCTCGCTCGCCTGCTCGACGATGCCGCCGTATTCCCTGAGCGCCGCGATCGCCTTGCGCACCGAAACAGGATCGCCGATCTGTATCGCCGAAGCGAGCGTTTTACCCGGCACAATGGGCTCGAAGTCGTTGAAGCCTTTAAGGAAGGAACGATAGAGCGGATTCGCCTTCTCGGCCTGCGCGAGTACGATGCGCGGCCGCCGGTCGATCATGCCAAGTTCGAGCATCATGGTGAAGCCTTTGGCCAGCGCCGAGACGTTGCCGAGGTTCCCTCCGGGAATCACCACCACGTCCGGCACCTCCCAGTCGAACTGTTGCAACATTTCGATCGAGATGGATTTCTGCCCCTCGATGCGCAGGCTGTTCATGGAGTTGGCGAGATAAATGGTATTGTTCTTCGTAACCTCCTGGACCACGCGCATGCAGCCGTCGAAGTCCGTGTCGAGGGAGAGCACGATCGCGTTGTTCGCCATCGGCTGAACAAGCTGGGCTATGGATATCTTGTTCGAAGGGAGGAACACAATGGACGGAATCCCCGCGTACGCGCAGTAGGCGGCCAGCGCCGCCGAAGTGTCGCCGGTCGAGGCGCACGCCACGGCGTCCAGGCGCACGCCGCGACGGATCATTTCGTTCACCATGGAGACGAGCACCGTCATGCCCAGGTCCTTGAACGATCCGGTGTGGCTGTTGCCGCACATCTTCACCCAGAGATCCTTCATG
>JAGODA010000223.1 GCA_017998475.1 Spirochaetota bacterium
GTATTTGGCCTGCGTTTTCATGATGAAATAAAGGGCCGCGGCAACGCAGCAGAGCCCCAGGAAAAGGCCGGACGGAGCTCCACGCAGGCGCGCCCATGCGAGCATGAAATAGAGCCCCGCGCTCGCGAGCACGGCAAAGACGGCGAGCGGCGCGACCTGCGCGCGGTTGAAGCGCGCGCGTACCTTCGCCTCGTCGCCCAGCACCACGGTGCTTTCGGCCGTGCGGAAGCCCGCCTCGTCCTTAAAGTAGCGCTGCACCCGCACGGCGAGCGCGTTCGGGCCGTCCGCACGGACCAGCGCCGCCGGCACGCGGTAGAGCCGCACGCGGTCCCAGCCGTGCTCGCGCGGCGCCGCGCCCGCCGGATCGATGACGCCGGTCGCGCCGATCGGCACGCCGTTCAGGTAGGTTTCGTCGGCATCGTTTACCGGGCCCAGGCGAAGCAGGAGGTCGCCCGTGTCCGGCGGCCGCGCGCCCACGGCGAACTCCAGCCGGTACCAGGCCACGCCCGCCTCCGAGCGCGGCCCGTCGCCCTTGCGCCAGTCGTGCGGGAACGAGGGCACGACCTCGCCGGCGCACGGAGCGGCCCCGCCGTGCGCGAGGCGCGCGTCGTCGCAGGGGAAAAAGCTCCAGGCGTTACGCAGGTCCCTGCCGATGTCGACAGGTTCGCGCGGCCATCCCAGCCGGAGCTCGGTGCCGGTCGTGGAGGCGGCACCGAGCAGAAGCGCTGCGCAGACAAGCACGAAGAGCGGCAGGCGTGATGGCGATGCGTGTTGGGGCTGTCTCATGGCGTTTCCGCTGACGCTTCGCGCGGAACGTGCGCTGCGGCTTTCAGCGTGCGGGCATATGCGCCCCGATTTCAAGGATTTTTTGGGATCCGAACCCGCCCTCCGAATTGTGATTGACGGCCGCACGCCGCACCGCACACTCTATGGAAACGACACCCACGGGAGGCAGGCATGGCACAGCACGAAGTGACAAGACCCGTCGAGCTCCTCGACGAGAAGGGGCATATCATCGAGGAAGGCTGGGCGCGACAGCTCCACTGGAAGTACGACCGCGACAAAATCAAGGCGCCCTGGTTCCGCAAGAAGGAATGGGACTATTACTACGTGCTCTCGCACGAAGGGGAATACGGCATAGGCGTAACGATGTCCGACCTGGGCTACGCCGGGCTCTTCGCCATCGCCTGGATCGATCTCAAGAACCGCACCACCACCCAGGTGGACACCATGAGCATTCTCCCCATGGGTAAGACCGGCTTTTCGCCCACCTCGGACAGAGGCGACGTGAGTTTTCGGGACAAAAAGCTCGCGATATCGTACCGTTTGAAGGGAAACGAGCGTATTATCACGCTCGACTGCCCGGGCTTCGAGACTCCCGACGGCAAGCGCGGGCTTTCGGGCGAGATCGCGCTCAAGCGTGACCCTAAAATGGACACCATGTGCATCGCCACATCATGGAAGGAGAACCGAAAGGCCTTTTATCTCAACCAGAAGATCAACTGTATGCCCGCAAAGGGAGCGATCACCATCGGCAAAACGAAATACACGTTCGACCCCAAAGAGTCCTTCGGCGGCCTGGACTGGGGGCGCGGCAACTGGACCTACAAAAACCGCTGGTACTGGGGCTCCGCCTCGGGCCTGCTCAAGGGCCAGCCCTTCGGCTGGAACATCGGCTACGGCTTCAGCGACCGTACGCCCGCGTCCGAGAACATGCTCTTCTATAAGAACAAGGCCCACAAGCTGGCCGAGGTGACCTTTCACATCGATACCACGAACTACACGGCGCCGTGGAAGTTCACCTCCAGCGACGGGCGCTTCGAGATGGACTTCGAGCCCGCGGTGGACCGCGCGAGCGCCGTCAACATGGGCATCATTAAATCAGTCCAGCACCAGGTCTTCGGCTATTTCACCGGTCAGGTCATTCTGGACGATGGAAAGAAGCTGAAGGTGGACCGCTTCATGGCCTTCGCGGAGGATGTGCTTATGTGGTATTAGGGGATATTGGTGGGGGCCAGGCACGCGCGGCCCCCGCAAGGTTGTATCATCGCATCGTATTAAACATGGCTATCGGCGGCTTTTCCAGTAACCGGGCTCGCGATTCATCTGCATAATCGCGAGAATATAAATCTCATCATTGTCTTTTCGATAGATCAGGCCATAAGGAAAGCGGCTGATCAGACACCGCCTGAAACCACTTGACAAGTCACTCCACGCTTCCGGAAAGCGGGATATCAACTCGATCCCGCTGAACACCTCGTCAGCAAATTCCACGCCGAGACCCTCCGCCAGGTTTTCGTAGTAATCCACGGCGGCATTCAGCTCCTCGACGACATCCGGATGGAAGCTGATCATCATTTCGTGAGACGTCTGTGCATCGCCTCAAGCACCTCGCCGGCCGGAATCGCTTTAACCGTGCCTTTTTTAATGTCCTTATATCGTCTCGCGGCTTCCCTGATCCAGAGGCGATCAACGTGCTCATCGGCCGCCGGATTAAGACTCTGGATCAGTATATCGACGAGTTCAACCCGTTTTTCCAACGGCAGTGAAACAGCCTCTTCAATGATGGATCCTTTCATGCGATACTCCTCTTACTCATTCTATTCCAGAGTTGATTCATAATCGGTGAAGGGAACCGTTTCCCTCCGCCTGTGGCGCAGGGAAGCCGATTATCTCCGAGTATTGCGACAGCTCTACTATGAACTTAACAATAGTGTGAATTTATTTCAATCGTTTTATGTCATCAGACTCGTTTCATCACCGTTGAAGCCTGACGTTCCCCGGCCTGCGGCGGAGAAAATCGATTATCCCCGAGCTTTGCAACAACTCGATTTATAGCAGCACGGAGAACAGGTCGTTTTGAATTTCCCGCAGGAAAGGACTCACCCCGGCAAGAGCGCCATCCAGCAGAGGATGGCGATATCGTCCGGCATGACCTTCCTGCCCGCCGCCCAGGTGTTGCGCGAGCGGGCCACCCACCTGTCCATCTCGTCGGGATCCATCGACGCGCGGCACGCCTCCTCATCAGCGGTCGAGCGGATGAGGTTCATGATCTCGTACATCCGGTCGTTGTCCATGAGGATATCGCCTTTCTGCCCGAACAGCGCCGGGTATACGCGATTCCGATACGAGAAGAGAACATACAGAGCGGGCGCCTTTACCGGCGCTTTCTTACAGCTCCTGATGCCCGCCGGAAGGCCGCGCAGGGTCTCCAGCTCGGCAGGCGACAGCGCGGCCAGGTCGTCGATGAAGGCGCTCGTCCGGAGCCGGTCGGCCTTCTCGATGAAATCGAACACCTCGTCGAGCTCCAGCTCGGCGTCGCCGAAGCGGCCGACTGAGCGGGCGAGCTCGATCATCTCGAACTCGGAGCCCTGCTCCACCATCACCGGGATGTCGGCGAAGGAGCTGAATTCCCTGTTGCGCGCGTACAGCCGCTCCTTCCAGTTGAGCGCGTGGCTTATCCTCTCATCGGACATAGTTGACGGAATGAGATTATAGATATACACGTCGCGCGGCTCGTGCCAGGGGCGGAGGATGCGCCCCATCCGCTGCGCGAGCACCAGCACCGTCCAGGGAAGGTCGAAGTTGACGAGCAGTGGGGCGTCCTGGAAATTGAACCCCTCCGACATCGCGCCCGTGGCGACGAGCACGTCGATCGCCTCGTTCTCCACGACGGGCGCATCCTCGTCCGAATAGATGTCGATCGTATTGGCCTCGGGCGCGAAACGGCGCAGTATCTGCTCTATCTCGTCGGGCTTCCGCTCAACGGTGGTCTCCACCCTGCGGCGCGGGGCGTAGCGCCTCACGCAGTCCGCGACGTAGCGGGCGGTTTCGCGGTAATGGCAGAAGATGACGGCCTTTTCATCTTCGAACGAACCGAGTATTTCGAGCAGCGCGCTTATCTTCGGGTCCTCGCACTGCCCCGGACCGCCCGCGATGAGGGGATGCAGGTCGCAGCGTGCGCCGTGCACGTATTCGGAAAGCTCGTCCTGACTGGCGAAGCGCAACGTCGAGAAGCCCCCCTCCTCCTGCATCTTGCCGAGGAGCGAGTCCACCTCCCGGAGGGAGGAGCAGAACTGGTGGACGATGTGCGCCTCGAAAAGCGGATTGCGCACGCCGTTCGGAACGTCGTCGAAAAGGAGCGCCTCGTCCTCATCGTACGGGGCGGTCCGCCGGTTGAGAAGGCCGCTGTTCAGAAGCTCCAGCAACAGGTTGTCGGCGGGGTTTCGGTAGTTGATGTTTCTGATGTGCATCCTTCTGGGGAAAAAGCGCCGCTGGTTCCCGGAGAACAGCACGTACCGGTTACCATCCTCATCCTGCGAGCTGAAGTATTTCACCACGCTGGGGGCGGTGAGCACCACGCCGGGCGGTATTTCCGAAAGGTTCCCCGGGGTTTCGACACGCCACGGGACGGCGGTCTTCATCCCCAGCAGCCCTTCCTCCTTCTGTACATGCGGAAGGATCATGAGCTGATCGTTGATGTCGTCGACCTTGCGGCTGTACGGGGTCGCGGTCATCAACAATACGCGGGCCGCACGGCTTACCGAATCGATGATGCGCCTGTTCCTCTTGCGCAGCTCGCCGCTTTTATCGGCGTTCCGGAGATGATGGCTTTCGTCGAGTATGATGACCGTGCGTTCGTCCGCGTGCCTGAGCTCGTATTCGAGGATGCCGATGTCCTTGTACTTCTTCCAGTCGTCGATGGAGATGATGTAGTATGAGAACTCGGCGCTCGATACCCGCGCCGCGCGCATGGTGCGGCCCCACATGGACTTGAGCCCCGCCGGGCAGAGGACGATGGCCGAGTCGATATCGCCCTTCATCCGGAGATAGGCCACCGCGTGGGCCGCCATGATGGTCTTCCCCAGGCCCGTCGACGCCACCAGCATGCAGCCGCCGTACTCCTCGAAGTTGCGGATGATGCGCGACACCACCGGGCGCTGGTAGCCGGCGAGCTCCGGGAGCCTGCCGCGCGCGGCGTCCGAGGGCAGGCCGTACAGCTCGATGAGCGAGCGCATGTAGATGTCGAAGGGGCGGTACACCAGGAGCCAGAGCCTCAGGCGCTCGAGGAGCTCCCCGGCCACCGGCACGGCCTTTTTATAATACGCGTCGAAGCGCTCGACGAAATAGCGCACGTCGTCCTGGTCGATTACATTTATTCCCGCCTCGCGGCTGGCCACCAGGCCGTTGTAGGTGAAATTGGAGGAGCCCACGACCGCGCACCGCCGGTCGGCGATGTAGAGCTTGGCGTGATGATGGAGATAGCGCGGGCCGAGCGTCGTGGGGCGCCGCCCGTCGCCCGGGGATACCGCCACCTGGAACAGGCCGCGCTCCAGCGCCGCGCACAGATCCTCCATGGCGCGGGTGCGCTCCTCCACCGGACCGCCGGCGAGCGCCGAGAAGAACTCGTCGATCACCTCGCGGATCTTGTCGGCGCCGGTGTCGGGACGCCCGAGGAGCAGGCGCACCTCCTTGCCGCGCAGGGTCTCGCGCAGTTCCTGGTAG
>JAGODA010000224.1 GCA_017998475.1 Spirochaetota bacterium
AACCAGCCAAGAAGCGGGATGTCGCCGAGTATGGGGACCTTCGTCTCCTCGACGGCGGAGTTGTTCCGGATGAGCCCTCCGACCACGATCGTCTTGCCGTCGTGGACGGTTATTTTGGTCTTGATGTCCCGCTTGCCCAGTTCCGGCGGGATGACGGTTCCGGAAGATGAGACGGTCGTGGTGCCGGTGACGGAATTGACCTCCTGGTAGAGGTCGAGCGTTATGCGGTCCTTCTGTGTGATATGCGGGGTTATCTTCAACTTCACGCCGACGGTCTTGTACTCGTAGGTGTAGAATTGCACGCCTGTGTCGCTGATGCGGTTGTTCGTGGGAACCGGTATCTCCTCGCCGACGTTGATCTCGGCCTCCTGGTTGTCGAGGGTGAGGATCTGCGGGGTGGACAGGATGTTATACTTGTTGTCGGTCCCCGTGGCGTTGAGGAGTATATAGCCCAGAATACTCCGGTCGGCGAGATACCCGAGCTGGAAGCCCGTCGCCGCGGGAACGGCGAGCGTCTTGCCGGTGAGGCCGCTCGGCGGCGTGTAATTGGGCGCGCTGCCCATGATTGAGGAACCGCCGTATATGTGCTTGCCGCTCTGGTCTCCCAGCATCCAGTCGATTCCGAGCGACCATCCGTCCTGGGCGTTGACCTCGACGATCAGCGTTTCGATGTACACCTGCTCGCGGACGGTGTCGAGCTCCCTGATAACGCGCTCGATTTCGGCGAATTCCTGGGGTGTGGCGGAGATGATGAGCGAGTTCGTCTCCTTGTTGGCAATGATTGAAAGTTTCTGCGTGGACGCGGCCGGCGATACCGTCGGCTGGGTCTGGGTGACGCGGGCTGTACGCTCCGAGCGGCGAACGGCCGGGGTCTGCTGGGGCGGCGTCGTTCCGGTGGCGGGCGTCGCCGGGGTGGTGTCGATCTTGGCGTTCTCGGAAAAAGGAATGCGCGACAGAACGGCCGCGAGCTTCTCTGCGTCGGCGTTCTCGAGATGTACGACGTGGATATTCCCCTTTCGCGCCTTGTCGTCCTTTATCTCCACCATCTTTCTGTCCAGCGACCTGGAAATCCGGGTGAGACCGCTTATTTCCTTGGCATTACCGCTGAGTATAATGGTATTGAGGGGCGGATATACTACAAGGTCGGTGTCGTTGGATTTGAGCTGGCGAAGAACGTTGGCGATCTCGTTCGCGTCGGCGTATTCCACCTGGAGGAGATAGGTGATGGCGCGGTCCTCGGCCGGCAGAGCGGCGGCGCCTTCTTTATCGACGATGATCTCGACGTTTTTCTTGATCGCGTCCTTTATCGGAACGACCTTGATCAGGTTTTCCGTTTCGATAACGGCGAATCCCTTTACCTCGAGGATGGACTTGAGTATGTCGAAGGCCTGCGCGACCGGTATGCGCTTCGCCGAACTGATGGTGATCTTGCCGCGCACTTTCTCGTCGACCATGATGTTCTTTTTAATGAGCTGGCTCATGATGTTGAGAAATTCGGCCAGCTCCACGTCCTTGAAATTGAGAGTGAAATATTTTTCGGTACGATCGATTTTAGGGGTCGGGCGCGGTCTGTCCTGCCCGTCCGACGGTGGGACGGCGGGGGTTTCTGAAACCTTTTCCTCCGGCTGAACCGGGTTTTCGGTGTCGCGTTTCTGCGGCGCATCAACGACGGGCCTTCTGACCGCCTCCGCCGCGCCGTCCTCACCGGATTGCGAAAAGAGGCGTGGGCCCGCGAAGACACTGCATGCGAGGATCAGCGTAATGATTGAAACGGTCCTGGGCAATCTTGAAAAGGTCATGTGCCTATCCCCTGTAGTATTTCCCTATTCGGAAACGGTAAAATCGTAGTTAACGAGCTTCCCGCCGCGTTCCAGGTCGATCGTGATCCGGGAATCGCCCTGGATCGATTTCCACATCTGGTACAGCTTCTCGGTGCTGTCTATCGGGTGACCGTTGACGCGTCTGACAACGTCGCCGTTTCTGGCGCCGAGCTGATAAAGCACGCTGTTCGGCTGAACCCTGAAGAGCTTATATCCCTGTACCTTGCCGTCGACACGGTACGGCCCGGCGCGAAGACCCGCAAGGGCATTGTCCATATTGTTGAGCACCTTCTGCTGAAGCTCGGCCCTGCTGATCGTCTGCTTGATGCGGCCCTCGGCGGGGCCCGGAGGTGTTCCTTTACCCGCGTCGCCCGGGGACGGCGGGCCGGCGAACATGTCGAGGATCTCCACTTTCTTGTCGCCGCCGCGAAGATATACCTTCGAGTTGTCGATACGGACGAGGGTATACCCGTAAACGGGAGCGCCGATGCGGAATACTTCAGGGTCCTTCTCGGTGTTTTTTTTGATGAGCGCCCGGGCTATCGAGGCCGGGCCGGATATTGTACCCATAAGCTGAAGCTCGGTAAGCTTGCTCGATACGGCGGCTCCGCCGTTAAGCGCGTCCTGTCCGGCGAGGCGGAAAAAACCGGAATCGAGGATCCGCCTGTAGTCGTCGAATGTTTTGGCCGGGGCCTGAGGGCCCGCCGCCCGGGGTTTGCGCTGCTGGTGGCCGGGCAGTGGCGTTATGCTCAACCGTATCAGCTGGTTGATCCCCGCGGCGAGGACCAGAGCGAAGGCAATGACGGATACGGTGTTAATGGTGTGATATTTGACGTTCTGCATTAAAGGCCGAAACCCCGGAATGTCTCTTGATTGTCTCTCCGCCGCGACGCATGCGACTGTACGCTTCTGAAGGCGACCGCGCGGATTGCGCCGTATCGACGGTTCTCCTTTCCGTAGAGTAGGTACACACGGCGTTACCGTTGTTACGGTCGGATGTCGATACCCGGCGGGAGCGGTGGTCCGACCGGGTCATGAATTATAACATAAAAATACAAAATGTCTGTTTAAAAAGGGTCGCGACTCACGTAACGGCTGGTACTGTATAAAGCCGGTGACAGGCTGTCAATAATTATTATGGGAAGAGCGCGGGAGCGAAAAAAACCCCGCCTGCGGGCGGGGTGAATGGCTTTACTCGGGGGAAAAATGCGATTGCCGTCAGGCCGCGAACAGGTCCACCGATATAATCTGGGAAATGGGGATACGCACCTCCCTGTTGTTCTTGTCGGTGAGTACGATATCGTCTTTCACGAGCACCCTGTTTTTATTGAGTTCGATCGATTTCCCGTCGCGGAGATATACTACGATGTCGAGACCTTTGATTCCGAGGTACTTCTTGAGTTGCGATTTGAAGCTCTTCGCCTTTTTTTTCATCTGTCCCTCGTACACGGATGATTGATTATAAGTACAGCGTATCCAGAATCATGTGAGACCGTATCATTATGTCCCATCCAATATATCGGCATATCCTGAAAATAGTTAAACGAAATATTTGCCGTACGTAAGGGAGGAGCATGGGCTCGGGCGCCGTTCTCCGCGCGCGTCGACAGGAGTGCAAAATCGAATAGTGCTTGCTACATCCCGGCTAAGGCCTATACTAGTCGTATGAACCACACTGCGCTTCCGGTCCGTGGCCTTTTCGGAAGGGTGGAGTCGATCCGCCGGGGGTGTCGCGTCGTCATTGCGCTGATCTTACTTGCGGGCGTGTGCGCGACGGGCGTGGAGGCGGCGGACCCGCCCTCGGTTCCTTTCAGCAACGGGTTGAACCTCTCGAAACACCTGAGCTATATAGAGGACCGGGCGGGAACGCTTTCAATCGAGGACGTCGTCCGGAAGGCCGGGGAATGGAAGAGGAGCCCATCCGGCTTTGTCAATTTCGGATATTCGGCGTCCACATACTGGTTCCGGGCGGATATACGGAACATCCGGGACTCGGGTCGAAACGCGGTCCTGGAGATCGATTTTCCAAGCCTGGATTATGTGGAGCTGTATTCGCCCGATGGAGCGGGAGGCTTTTCGGCCGTACGCACCGGAGACCGCCGGAACTTCGATTCACGGCCGATACGTGACCCGAATTTACTGTTTCCTCTCCATCTCGCACCCGGTGTCACCACGGTTTACCTGAAGGTGCGGAACGCCGGCTCGCTCAGGTTCACCGCGCGCCTGTATTCGGAGAGGGGATATATCGAGCGCAAAAACAGCATTCTCCCCCGGCTCTGGTTGTTGTACGGAATGTTCGTCCTGGTCGCGGGTTTTTACTTTTTCGTGTTCGCGCTGCTTCGCGGCCGGGTATACCTGTATTTCGCCCTCTTCGCCTCCACGCTCTTTCTGTACCAGATATCACACCGGGGATATGCCTTCCAGCTCCTGTGGCCCGAAAACCCGGAATGGGCGAACATCGCGCTTCCGGTGTTCATGAACCTGCTGGGCATGTCGGCCGCCCTTTTCATCCGGTCGGCGATGGAAACCCGCTCGGCCAGCCCGCGTTTCGACCGGGTTTTCGCGCTGTTCGGATACATCCTGTTCCCCCTGTCGGCGGCGATGGCCTTCCTGCTTCCACTGCGTCCGAGTCTGCAGGCCACCTATCTGCTGCTGATGGTGTTCGCCGCCGTAGTTATCATCTACGTTCTGGCCGCTCTGAGGAAAGGGGACCGGTTCGCCCGCTTTTTCATCGCGGGCCTCGGGGGGGTGGCCGTTTTCGCCGTCATCGGCACGCTGACGGCCTTCGGCAGACTGCCGCTCAATTTTCTGACGGAATGGAGCACCGAGCTCGGCTTCCTGTGGCTGGTATTCGCCGCCTCGGGTGGTATGATAGACAGGATGAAAGCGCTCACCGACGACCTGAAGATCTCGAAGATCGAGCAGGAAAAAAGCATAGAGCTGCTCACAAGGGCGAACCAGGAACTCGCGGCGACGAACGAGGAGCTGAATGCCGCGATGGAGGAGCTCAGCGCCACCAACGAGGAGTTCGAGGCGCAGAACGAGGAGCTCATCGCCGCCGAAAACGAGCTTAAGGCCGGCGAGGAAAAATACCGCAGCCTGGTCGAAAACATCAACGAGGTCATATACTCGATCGACGCCGAGGGGACGCTGACCTACATAAGTCCCGCGATCGAAAAAATGACCGGCTTTACCGCCACGGAAATAGCCGGACTGGGATTCGCTTCCCTCATACACCCGGAGGATGTCGATGGGATAATCGCGCGGTTCTCCGAGCTCGCGCTGGGCGAAATCAGGCCGAGCGTTTATAGAATACGGACAAAAACCGGAGAATACCGCTGGATTACGAGCATAAGCCGGCCTATTTTCCAGAAAGGGCGCTTCACCGGCGCGACCGGCGTCCTGACCGACATACACGATCGGAAGGAGGCCGAAGACCGCGTTCTTCAGGAAAGGAACTTCGCCACCACCATCATCGACACCCTGCCGGGCATCTTTTTCATTATGGACGGCCGGGGTACGCTAGTCAGATGGAAGGGGAGGGTAAAGGGTGACGACGCCTTCGGATACAGTCCGGAGGAGGTGCGTTCCATGAACGCGCTCGAAATGGTGGAGCCGCGTGACAGGGACCTCGCGGCGGCGAAGCTGCACGAGGGCTT
>JAGODA010000225.1 GCA_017998475.1 Spirochaetota bacterium
AGCACAAGCAGGGCGTACAGCCCCATGTTCCCCGTAAGCGCGTAGCCCTTATGGGCCACAACGGGGAAGATGACGAGCGTGACGAGAAAGGCGAAAAGCGCCTTTATTCTAAAAGGGATCACCCCACTCGAAAAAAATGGGGCAATGATCATCATCGAACTCATCCTCATCATGATGAGCAGGAATACCTGGAAGTGATAGACGAAATATTCCATTCTATCCCGCACCGATCTTCGATATCATGAGAAAGAGGTTCTTCGTATAGTTCACCAGCGTGTGTATTATCCAGGCCGCCAGCAGGATGAACGATCGCCACGATCTTGGGGACGAAGGTCAGCGTCTGCTCCTGTATGGAGGTGGTGGTCTGGAAAATCGAGATCACAAGGCCAACCAGCATCCCCACCCCGAGAAGCGGGGCCGAGACTATCATGAGCACCATGAGGGCCTCTCGCAGGAGCTTGATTATCAGGACATCAGTCACGTTCGTTCTCCATAGCCTCACTCATCATCCGAACGACCGTACGAGCTCGTGAATGAGCAGATTCCACCCGTCGACGAGTATGAACAGCACGAGCTTGAACGGCAGCGATATCATGACCGGCGGCAGCATGATCATGCCCATCGCCATGAGCGCGCTCGCCACGAGCATGTCGATGACGATAAACGGGATAAATATATATACGCCGATCTCGAAGGCCCTCTTGAGCTCGCTGATCATGAAGGCCGGTATAAGGCAGTAATTCGGAACGTCCTTTTCGCTTTTGGGCCGCTCGAGCTTGGCCAGCTCTATGAAGAGCGCGATGTCCTTTTTGCGCGTCTGCTTGAACATGAATTTGCGCAGCGGCTCCATGCCCTGTTCGTAAAACTTCTCGTTCGAGATCTTGCCCTTCAGGTAGGGCTGCAGGGCTTTCTCGTTGATCTCGGTGAATGTCGGGGCCATTATGAAAAAGGTCAGGAAGATGGAGAGGCCCACTATGACCTGGTTCGGCGGCATCTGCTGCAGCGAGAGCGCGCGCTTCACGAAGTCGAGCACTATCACGACCCGCGTGAACGAGGTCATCATCATCGCGATCGCGGGGGCGAGCGTGAGTATGGTGAGAAGGAAGAGCATCTGAAGCGAGAGAGCGACGTCGCGCGGGTTGGCCGCCTCGCGGATGTCGAAGGTTATGCGCGGTATCGGCATCCGGACACCGCCCGCGTCCTGCGCGAAAAGTACCGCGGGCACCAGGATGAAAGCGGCGGCGAGCGCCGCGGTTATGGCCTTATTCCTCATCATTCATACCGTTCAGCTTTTTGAGCCGCTCCCTCTGGCGGACGATGTAGTCGATCCGTCCGGACCGGTCGCTGTCCTCGCGCGGGGCGCGGGGCTGCGTCTTTCCCGACGACGGCATCGTTTTATTGATTATTCTTCCAAGCTGGGTCGCCAGGAACTCCTGGAATCCGCCCGGCTGCGCCGTAGTGCTCCGGGTCGCCATAAGGCGGATTCGGTCCACCTCGTCCTTTTCCTTTATTTCCATTATCAGGTTGATGCTGCTGTCGGTCACGCCGAGGACGAGCACCCTGCCCGCGAGATCCACCACCTGCAGGAACTTGTTCGGCCCCATCGGCGACACCAGCAGCGTCTGTACTCCCGAACTTCCCGGCAGTTGAATACCGGCCCTCCTGGTGACGAACCTGAAAAAGTAGTAAAACCCGCCGACCAGCATCCCTATGACCAGGAGCGTCTTGATGATCGTCCACGCGTAGGACTCCTCCTCCACGGTGGGTTCCTCATACCGGTACAGATCCTCGGCGCTCTCGTCCGCCGCGGTCTTGTTTTTGTTCTCGTCGGCGGAAGGCGTGTCCGGAGTCTTTTCGGGTTCCGAGGCCTGGCGCCCTTCTTCGACGGCCTTTTCGGTCTTCGCGCCGCGGGCGCTCTTTTTTTCGTCTGCCGCGGCCGTCTTCGCGCGTTCCCGGGCGGCCTCCGCCTGGTGCATGGGACATAATCCGGAAACCGCGCAAAAAATAATAAGGAGCGAAAGCGCCGTAATCGCCCTCAGCTGTCTCGTCATTGCATCCCTGTCGGAATTCAGTCTCATTATGTCTCTTTAATCCCCGTGGCTTTCCCCGTTATTGCGTTCGGACCCAACTGTCGCCTACTGCATCTTGTTGAGGCGTTCGGCCGGGCTGACTATGTCGGTAACGCGGACGCCGAAATTTTCGTCGATGACGACGACCTCTCCCTTGGCGATGAGCTTCCCGTTGACCAGCAGGTCCACAGGCTCGCCGGCGAGCTTGTCGAGCTCGATGATGGAGCCCTCACCCAGTCCCAGGATGTCCTTCACAAGCTGGCGGGTCCTGCCGAGCTCCACGGTAAGCGTCATCGGCACATCGAGCAGCAAGCCGATGTTTCCGCTCACTCCGGAGGGAAGTCCCTCACCCAGCGGCGGGAACTTGACCGGGCTTATGCCGACCTGGGGCATGGGCTGCTGGGCCATTCCCACCGGCTGCTGCGCCGCGTACTGCTGCGGGCCCGGCATGACCTCGGCCGCGCCTCCCCTCGCCAGGTCTGAAGCCATGGAGGCTTCCATCACATGATAGAACTTCGAGTTGAGTATGCCCTCTATGCTGATGTTGTAGGTTATCTTGGCCAGCTCGCCTCCCGGTGGCAGGCGAAGATCGGCGGCTCCCGCCGCCACGGAAAGCGCGGGCGGCGTGGTATTTATGGGACGCCCCATCCTGTCGGCGAACTGGTTGGCCGAGGATGAAAGCAGCTGGCTTACGAACTCCTGAATTGTGCTCTGGTGCGCCTCCGTAAGATCGGCCGGCGGCGTCCCCGATTCGTCCCCCATCATGAGCGAGGAGATGACTCCGGCGTCGTTGGTACTGAAAAGTATAAGGTTCCTTCCGTTCAGGCTCCCGGAGTATCCCATCGCCACCTGCACATACTGCCGGCCGAAATCGGCGCGCACGGCGTCGGGCCCCTTGAGCTCGACGGTGGCGTTGGTAATTTTAACATTCTTCCCCAGATAGGCCGAGAGCGAGGGCGCCGCGACCGCCATGGCGCGGTTGAGAGCGTCCGCAAGGGAATCGCGCTCTACGGGAGAGAGCGAACCGGCCCCCATCGACATGTCCGCGGCCGGTCCGGCCGCGGGAGACGAGAGCATATCGTCCGCACCCTGCAACAGGGCATCAATTTCGTCCTGCGATAACGAGCCGTCACCCATGGTTTCCTCCTGAAAGATCCGGGGACATCAATTGACCACTATCTCCTTAAAGTACACTTCTTTGATCTTGCCGGCGATCAATATCACATTGATGTGCGCCTTTATCTCCTCCGAAAGACCGATGATCTCCTCTACGGAATCCATCTCCTCATACGACTTGGAACGGAGGATTATATTGATTATATGCTGTATCTGCACCGTGCGCTGCACCAGCTCCTGGTTTATCTCCGGATTGCTCTCGTATCCGAGAGATACGGTGATCTTCGCGAAATGGGGTTCGGGGTCCTTGGTCGTGGTCGAGAACGCCGGCAGGTCGAAATGAGCCAGCGGTGCCGGCGGCGGAGCCACGACGATATCCTGCTCCCTTTCATACTTCTTTTCCTGCATGTACTTCGTAACAAGATACGATATGCCGATCATCAGGAATACAAGCAGTATCGCCCCGACCACATAGAGCAGGATCTTGACGATCTTGGAAACGTCGGCCCGGGAGCCCGCGGCGGCCTCTTCGGCCCGACCGCCCTCCTCCTCGTCTATCTCGTCGACACTTACCCTTTCGTCGTCACCCATATATTCTCCTCGTCATGCCCGCGACCGGCAAGCGGGGCCCTCTCCTCCGCGATAGCGGAGGGTATCAATTAATTTCATGGATAAATTCGCACATTTTGTTGACACGGTACCATATTAATTCAAAAATGTCAATTAATTTATAATTATGTCTCCATATAGCGACGCCGTTCAGCGCCATTCCTCGTCGGGCAGCGGCCGCTGTATGTCCCGGTGTCCGCTCTCCTCGAGCCCCTTCTCCTTCAAAATGACGATTTCGACGCGGCGGTTATAGGCGCGGCCCTCCGGCGTATTGTTGTCGTCTATCGGGCGATACTGCCCGAAGGCCACCGCCGAAAGCTGTCGGGGATTGAGCTTCTCCTCCTCGGTAAGATACCGGAGCACATTGACGCTGCGGGCCGACGAAAGCTCCCAGTTCGTCTCGAACCCCTGACGCACGCCGGCCGGGGGGATGGCCCTGTCGTCGGTATGCCCCTCGATCCTCACGAAATTGCTGATGCTTTTCACGATGCCGCCCACTTTCCGCAGCACGGGTTTTATATCGTCCCTCAGGCGGGCGCTTCCCGTGTCAAAATAGGAATCGCCCGAGAGGGTAATAACCAGGCCGCGCTCGTCCTCCCGTACCCGGACCATCTTGGACTGGATCTCGGGCTTGAAGACCTCTTCGGCCTTGCGCAGCGCCCTCGAGAGCTGTTTGGCGCGCTCGGTGGCGGGAAGCGACATCATGTTGTGACCCAGCTCCATCAGGCGCCCCTTTGACATGGACGCCCCTCCCTCCATGAGGCCGAGCGCGCCCCGGAAGGAGGTGATGGTCATCTGCATCTCCTCCTGGCTCACCGTGGTGACATCACCCATCATAATGATGAAGAAGGTCATCATGAGGGTGTTCATGTCCGACATGGTGACCATCCAGGCAGGCGCGCCTCTTCGCTCGGCCTTTTTAGCCTTCTTGGCCATTACTCACCGACCTCCTGCGAGATCGCCTCGCGTTCGGCCGGAGGCAGGAATGACACCAGCTTGTCTTTAACAATCCGCGGATTGTCCCCGGACTGGATGGAGAGTACCCCCTCTATCATGATCGATTTAAGCAGCACCTCCTCACCGGTGCGCAGATCGAGCTTGGTGGACACCGGAAGGAGCACCAGGTTCGCCAGAATGGCGCCATACAATGTCGTGATAAGTGCGACGGCCATATAGGGGCCGATCATCGCCCTGTCTTTAAGGTTTACAAGCATCAGGATGAGTCCCATGAGGGTTCCGATCATCCCGAATGCAGGAGCGTACGATGACCACTCGTCGAACATCCGCTTGTTGCTGTCGTGGCGGGTCATCATATTCTCGAGCTCGGTCTCCATGATCCTGCGCACGAGCTCGGGATCGGTACCGTCAACCACAAGCTGGATTCCCTTGCGGAGGAACTCGTCGTCGAGCTCGTCCAGGTCGTCCTCCAGCGCCAGGAGACCCTCGCGGCGCGCCTTTTCGGAAAACGACACAAGGGTGATGATAAGCTCACCCGGATTGTATTTCTGGGTAAACAACGCGATCTTCATGAAGTCCCATATCCTCAGGATACGGGCAAGAGGAAACGCGACGAGCATGGCGGCGATGGAACCTCCGATCGTAATCATGACGGAAGGCGGATCCCAGAACAGCAGGAT
>JAGODA010000226.1 GCA_017998475.1 Spirochaetota bacterium
CACCTGAAGGGCGTTACGGAGTCCGCCGCTCCCCGTAAATCGGGCGTTCCCTACAATGACGCGAAGGCCGACACCGAGGCGCTCGTCCGCGAATATCACGAATCGGGGAAAATCGACTGCGTCATCGTGCGCCCGGCCAATGTTACCGGCCCCGGGAGCGTGTGGGTGACCGATATCGTCGAGCGGATGCGGGACATGATGGTGCCGCTCATCGACGGCGGCAGGCACAGCGCGAGTCTGGTGTACGTGGACAGCCTTGTGGACGGCATCATCCGCGCGGGCACCATGGACGCGGCCCCGGGGAAGTCGTATCACTTTCGCGACGACTGGAGGGTAAGCTGGAATCGGTACGTGACCGACCTGGGCGCGATGATCGGAAAACGTCCGAGGGGCGCCGTCCCCTTTCGGGCCGCATGGGCTGCGGGATGGCTGCTTGAAAAGGCGCTCACCCCGTTCGGCGTCCGCGCGCCGCTCACCCGGCTTGCCGCTGGTGTGATGGGCAGGGACAACGACGTGGACACCGCGCTCGCCCGCGAAGAGCTCGGCTGGGGCACCGTTGTCTCCTACGATGAAGCCATGCAAAAGATAGGGGACTGGGTACGGGCGCGTTACGCGTAGTTACGGCGCGGCGGTCCCGGGTCCTGCGTTAAAGATACAAACATTATAATCGGGGAGGTATCGATGAAGCTTTCACTGCTGCTCTTCATCCTGTATCGCAAGCTTAAAAGCGCCGTGCGGACCAACCGGGCGTACCGGAGCCACATCGGAACGGTGCGGCTGAAAATCCTCATAAAGACCGCGGACGGGCGGCGAGGGAGGCTTTTCGTTTTCGACCGGGGGACGCTCTCCACGAAGACCGGAGGAAAGCACACGGCCGATGCCGCGCTGGTGTGGTCCGATGCCGCGACCGCCTTTCGGGTGATGGTCTCCGGCAGCGACGAGCAGTCGTTCCGGGCCGCGGCCGAAGGGAAACTCAAGGTCGAGGGAATGGCGTATTATATCCAGTGGTTCACCGACGGCATCAAGCTGGTGATGAAGTAAACGGTGCGGCCGCGCGCGCCGCATACGACGAAATACATCAAATTCAAGAGAGAGGAGAACGATTATGGCGGACATAAAGGCGGGCCATCTGATCGCGAAATACCTTAAAGAGATAGAAGGAATCGATACCGTGTTCGGCATATCCGGAGGGCACATCGAATCCATGCTCGACGGGTTTACCGAGTATTCCATCCGCACCATCGACGTGCGTCACGAACAGGCCGCCGCGATGATGGCGCACGCGTATTCGGTCTACACCGGCCGCCCCGGCGTGTGCTTCCTTACCGCCGGCCCGGGCTTTACCAACGGCCTTACCGGAATCGCCAACGCTTTCATGGATAACGTGCCGCTTGTGGTGCTCTGCGGAAGACACCCGCTCCGCGACGACCTGAAAGGGGCGCTTCAGGAGATGAACCAGATCGACATGGTGAAGCCCGTCACCAAATGGGCGGCGACCTGTTACGACGCGAAACGCATTCCCGAATACATGGCGATCGCCTTTCGCAACGCTTCCATGGGTAGGCCCGGTCCCGTGTTTCTGGAGCTTCCACCCGACATACTGAACATCACCATCCCCGCGGAATCGGCTCCCGTCCCCGTAAAAGTGAAGCGCAGTTACGCGGTCGTGCCCGCGGACGAGGAGCTCGCGGCCGCGGCGGCCATCATCAACTCCGCCAAAAAGCCGCTCTTTCTGGGCGGCACCGGCGTGGGATTCAGCGCATGCTCCGACTGCCTGGGCTCGTTCGTGGAAAAGACCGGCATCCCCTTCATGCTTCTCAATTACGGCCGCGGCGAGCTTCCCGACACGCACCCGCTGTCGCTGTGGGACTGCGGGAACGTCGGGCTCATGATGACCATCAGCCAGGCCGACGTAATCGTCGCCGCGGGGCTCAGGTTCAACTGGCTCCTCATGTCCGGCGATATCTTTCCGCCCGGAGTGAAGATGGTGCGCATCGACATCGATCCCCGCGAGATCGACCGAAACCGCAGGGCCGACGCCGGGCTGGTGGGCGACATCGGCTCCGTGCTCGGCCGCCTGCTGCCCCTGCTCGAAAAGAGGGAGCACGGCGAATGGGTGAAGACCCTGCGCGCGGCGAGCCACTCGTTTATCGATTCCGAGCTCAAGGCGCGCGAAACGGCCTCGGACCCCATCCATCCGATCCGCCTGGTGGCGAAGATACAGGAAGTTGTGGGCGAGGACGCACTCTACGTGGTGGACGGCGGGGACACCAGCTACTTCGGGCAGGTCGGGCTCTTTTCGCGCCAGAAGGCCGGGGTCATCGGGAGCGCGTCGGGGCTCCTTGGCTGCCTGGGGACCGGCATACCCTTCGGGATCGCCGCGAAGCTCGCCCGGCCCGACAGACCGGCGGTGGTACTCAACGGAGACGGCTCCTTCGGCTTCAACTCGATGGAGTTCGACACCATGGTGCGCCACAACATCCCGGTGGTGGTCGTGGTGAACAACGACTGCGCCTGGGGCATGATCAAGCACAGCCAGGAGCTGTCCATCGGCGGCGACCGTCTGCAGTGCGCCGAGCTCGGCTCGCGGCGCTACGACCAGATGGTGGAAGGCCTTGGCGGCCACGGCGAGTTCGTGACGAAGGACGAGGAGATCGTCCCGGCGCTCGAGCGCGCGCTCGCGTCGGGCAAACCGGCCTGCGTGAACGTGATGACCGATCCGACAGTAACCAGTCCGGCCACGCCGCTCTTCTACCAGTCGCTGAAGATGGAATAGGACCGGAGGCGCCATGAAAGCCCTGCTCTTCGACGTGAACGTGGCGAAGTTCCTTGCCATACAGGCCCTGCGGCCCGTAAGCGCCTCGTTCTGCTACGGCGGGCCCTTCGCAACGATACGGCCGGCCGATATTCCCGAACCGGCGCTTCCCTCGCAGGAATGGGTAAAGATCAGAACGAAACTCTGCGGAGTCTGCGGGAGCGATATCAATCTCATCATGCTAAAGGACTCCCCCACGGCGTCGCCCTTCACCTCGTTTCCCTGCGTACCGGGGCACGAGTTCTGCGGCGAGATCGTCGAGACCGGCAGGGAGGTCCGCTCCTGCGCCGTCGGCGACCTGGTCACCGTGATGCCCTTCCTCGGCTGCGTGCCGCGCGGGATCAAGCCCGTGTGCCGCAGCTGCGCCTCGGGCATTCCCGGAAACTGCGAGAACTTCGCCGGGGGCGCCTTCTCGCCGGGCATGTTCACCGGCATCTGCCGCGACGTGAGCGGCGGTTTCGCCGAGTACGTCGTGGCTCACCGCAGCCAGGTGTTCCGTGTCCCGAAGGGCGTCAGCCCGGAGTCGGCGACTCTCACCGAGCCGCTGGCGGTCGGCCTGCAGGCGGTCATCGACAACATGCCGGGACACAATGATCGAGTGCTCGTCATCGGCGGAGGGGTTATCGGCGCGATGGTCGTCAAGTCCATCCGGGCGCTTGGCGGCCGGTGCGACATCACCGTGGTCGAGCCCGCGCGGCACTGCGCCGACTACTGTATAAAGTCGGGGGCCGACCGGGCGATCGCCGGCGGGCTTATAGAGGCGGCCGTGGATATCGCCGGCGGAAAGGCTTACCGTCCGCTCCTCGGCGAGCGGGTGGTGATGGGAGGGTTCGAGCGGATCTACGACACGGTCGGACACGCCGACACGCTGAACCTGTCGCTGAGGATCCTCGCCGCCGACGGCGTGCTCTCGGTCATCGGGATCGGCAAGAACGTCACCCTCGACCTCACGCCGCTGTGGCTGAAGCTTCAGACCGTAAAAGGATGCTACGGCTACCGGTACAATCCGGTGAAGGGGGGAGGGACGAAGCAGGCGTTCGAGTCGGCACTCGACCTCATCGCGAAGAAGAAGGTGCGCGTGGACGATATGCTCACGCACACATTTCCAATCGGGGAGTATCGCGCCATGATCGAGATGAATATGAACAAGTCGCTCCACGGGGCGATCAAGACGGCGATACGTTTCTGATCTTCCCGCGCCTGGCCGGCGTTGTTACTTACAGCGCGAATTCCTTCTTTAGCACAAGGAAGAACTGCGCGTATCCCGCGCCCGCGACGACATCGGAAACGGTCGTCGTTGAAAAACCGGTGGCGGTGATGTCCATTTTCAATCCGCCGAGTATCGACAGGCCAATCTCCTCGAAGGCCAGGCCGATGCCGAGCTCGGCGCCGAATCCGATGCTCTGTTCTTCCCTTGGTTCAACCTCAACACCCAATACCTTCAGGTCCCTGAGCGGCGCATTGTATATCCACAGGCCCGACTGCAGGGCAAGTGAGAAGATACCCAGCGGAAGCGTGCTGAAATCGCGGAAACCGGCTATCCATCCGCTTCCCGACATTTCGTATTTGCCCGGATCGATTTCATCCCCGACAGCGAAGGGAGGATCTGAAGAGACGCTTTTCTGGTCGCGGAACGCTTTCCACCCACGGAAGCCAAAGAAAAAGTGTGTGAAACCCATGTCTCCAGGCTCAATGAAGAGCTTCAGCCCCAGGGTGGCGTCAAATGTGTAGAAATAGCCGGAACCCTTCGATTCAATTGTATACTCCGTCCCGTTGATCTCTTCGTCCCATTCGAGCGTGTCGAACGATACCCGCGTAAATCCCAGTCCCACCGCCAGGAACTGGTAGTTCAGAAGCATCCCGAGGTCGAACCCGGTACTGCGGCCGCTTCCAAGGGCGGAACTGCTGTCCGTATCCTGAACAAAACCGAATATCGCGCTTCCCGCTCCTACGCCGCCGTGCAGCATGAGACCGGCGTTCGTGCTGTTCACCTCGTCCGCGAATGCCCGGGTCCCGAATGCCGCGATGAACAGCAGTACGGCAACGCGCTTGAGGAGTGAGCCGTGAATTGTTTTCATCGAAATCCTCCGGCAAGTATATATTGAGGCGATGTGTGAGTCCGCCCGCGCTTCTTCGAACAACGTCACTCAGGATGCCGTATGACACGTGGATCCGGTTTGTCGTGAGTGGATAATATATGGTACATTAGGGAATATGTCAACCGGAGGTCCGGGGTATGGAGAAAAACCGCCCGATCTATGCCGTCCGTCCGTCTCTGCCGGGAACGGTCCCCGCGACGAGAAAGCCCCGCGATTCTATGGCCACCGCGAGCTTTATGAGGAGCAGGAGAATGAAAGGCGACCACAGCGCCAGGCCGAAGAAGCGCACGCCGAATATATTTTCATCGGGAGCGAAGGTGAAGACCGGCAGGAAGCACGCGCCGATGATGGCGGTTTCGAGGAGCAGGAGCGCGAACAGGTGGAGGAACGAGCCGGGAATCCGAAGGCCCAGATAGAGAGGCCCCCTCCGGAGTAAAAGGACACAGAGCGCCGCGATGACGGCGATCGCGACGGCGTACAGGCCGACGGCCACGGAATGGATATACGCTGAGC